>JAISIQ010000157.1 GCA_031261945.1 Methanobrevibacter sp. | reverse complement strand
TGATAAAGATAGACAAGAACATGAGAATTAATAATCATGAAATCAATTTTTGTCAGTGTGTACAAGTCAACATTTTTTATAATTATCTGATATTAGGATTTACTTAGGAATTTTTCCACTAAAAATTCACATCTACAGCTCAAGATTATGAATATTCTAAAAGTCCCCGTGCTTAAAAAATTAATTTTGGCATATATCTTCGAAAAATGCCTTTATCTCATCCACATCAATAAATTATATAATAATCTTAAAAAATATATAACAGGTCAAAAAGGAATGAAATTTTTAATCTAAATATTGAGATTTTAGATTTTTCAAGGTTGTTGGATTGTTTACTTTTTTTTAATAGTGAAAAATTATGCATTTCAATATTCATAGATAGTTATTAGTTATCTGTAAAAAAATTTCTTTTTCCTTCTAGAATATCTTTTATAACAACCTTATTATCCTTCTCAATTTTAAAATCATTAGGCATGTGGTTACGGCTTTCTAATTTTCTTAAATTAAGTAATACATCAAAAACAGGTCTTTTAAATAAATTTTCATCATTTGTGTCAGAAAACTCATTGTATAAGTTTTTAAAAAGAGATTTGTTAATTTTAAGCTTGTTTCTTTGAATTCTACTCTTGCAAATTTTATTTATGCCTTTATCCTGATTTCTAGCATTTGAAACTTCTTCAATTGAAATATTTTTATTTAAAACTTCATTAAGTGATGTACAAATCTCTTCATCAGAAAAGTTTGAAAACTCAAAACAACTCCCCTTAAAAGGAGAATGATTATTAGAAATTCCCCATATATATTTCCAATCAGTGGGAACATTATAATACTTATTTTCAAAATGTAAAGGTTTCTCTTCATCTAAAAATTTTTTAATATTTCCTTCATTATCTGAAATAAAATAAGGAATTGTTTGCCAATTTTCAAGATAATGACTTATTAAAGAAGCAAAATTATTAGTGAGAATTTTAGCATCTTTAAGTTCTTTTATAATATTATTCAATGAGTGTATTTCTTCAGAAGTCATTATTTTACTTTCACCTTTAGTTTCTTTATTTAAACGATTGCTAAGTTTAGTGGTTAAATCTTTGAGTTTTTGACTATGTTTATAAGTAGAAGCAAAATTTCCAACACCTTTAACATTTACAATATCAATACCGTTTCTTTCTGGTGGAACACCAAGATACCATTCATATAGTTTTGGAATTATTATTTCTTCAGTCTTTCCTTCAACAAAAACTAAAATAGAGGGATGATATCCTAATTTAAAACTATTAGCTAAAAAGAATTTTCTCCTATATGAAGAACTCTGATGATATTTGTTATTATTATCAATGCAATTGGAATTTCTAATTCCTCTTAAGGACCATTTATGATTATGAGGATTAATATCTATTATATTCTGCCAATCCAGGTGATATATTTCATCTACATCAAAAATATCTCTTTTAAGATAATCTTCAAGGTATTTTTTTATCATAAGAGCCCATTGCAGATAATCAATACCTAGTCTATTTCTACCTTTTACTTTTTCCTTCTTTTTAAAAGAAATATTTTTCATAATTTGCATCCAATCATCATTTTTCATTCCCAAAATATCTATTGATTTTCTAGAAAAAAGCTCATAATAAAATGCAACATCTTCAATATTTGCAGTTATTTTAGATAATTCTTTTTTTGGATCAAATTTTAATCTTTTTTCTCTCCATCTTTCATATTTATCACTTATAGTGATACCCTCAGAGCTTGATTTAGCAAATGGATAATAAATTGATTGTATTGAAAGCAAAAATTCTAATATCCTTCTAAAATCCTCATGTTGAGGTTTATGGATATTAATATCTAAATTTTCAAAGTAATCTCTTTCTGTTAAGTATTTTTTAACTGCTTCAATTTGATATATCTGAAATGAAGAATAAAAATTCATAGTCCTATCATATATCTCACAATCAAGTTCTCCTTTAAAAGAAGACCAACTCTCAAATTCGTGTTTAGAAGGATCAAATATATTTCCATTATTTAATAAACTAAGAAGTATGTTTTTTTCATAAGGATAACGAATATCATCAAAAGATATTGGAGTATAATGTTTCTTACCTAAAGAATCTGTTTCAATATCTCTTTTAATCCTCATTATTGGAAAAATAAATTTTTCTTTTTCGTAAAATTCAAGTTGTTCTTTGCTTGTTTTAATTCCTCTCTTTTTACAAAAATCGATGAATTTTTTAGCTTCTAAAGGATGATTTTGTAAATACATTTCTTCATTAATAAACATTTCCAAAAATTTTTCATCCATAAAATCTACCCTAAAATATTCAATAGTGATTATATTCTACAATAATCATAATAATACCAATTAATCAATATTAAATCTTTTATTTTCAGTTATTTTGTCAATTTCATCTTTTGATAATCCTAATTCTTTCATAAAGCAAATTTCAATGATACATTTTTAAACCCCATGATAAGCTATTCTTCTACAATAGCTTCTTTAAAGAAATCAGGGACTAGAGATTTATACATTGGACTTCTAAATAGAATATCAATGTCTTTATCAAGAATATAAGTATAACAAGAATCATCTTCGGCCCTCATTCCTCGACCATAAGCCTGCATAAGCGTCATTACTGTTTTATAGGCATACCAACGTTGATCTCTTTTCCTTCGCATATTTACTTGTTTATCTCCCAAATAAGGGAAAGGAATTTTATAAATAACTTGGAATCGGCATTTATCATAAGGTAAATCAACACCTTCGCTCATAGAAGGACTTGCTAAGACTAAAGGATCTTTACTTTTTTCAAAGTAATCTAAAACACGCTCTCGATTTAAAGAATTGTGAGATATTAATCTGTCAGAAGGCATTTTCTTAGTAATGTATTCTTGGCAACGATAGCTATTTGTATGAATTAATCCTTTGTCATTTTTATGTTTTTTTAGAATTTCCTCAAGAAGAGGGAGGGTTTTTGGAGCTGTATGTTTTATTCTATTTGCTGACATTTTTCCAGCTATTTTAAGATTAATTGGGCGTTTAGACGGAGGAAATGGACTATCTACTTTAACATGATAAACTTCATGGGGTTTTAAACCTAACCATTTTGAAAACATCTTATGAGAGAGAATTGTTGCACTTAAAAACAGACAGACTTCTCCATGTTTAAATAAATAATCTTTTGCATAATGATGAACTCTTAATGGTTTAAAAGAAACACTTGCTTCATTTGGATCAATAACCCAATTTTTAGGTTCTTTTTCAAGGTTTTCTTTTAGTTGTTTAAGTCTCAATTTAGTTGAATTGATCCTTTCTGCTTTATTTTTTGGAAGGTCTTTAATTTCAATATCAGCATAAGCATCTTTAATTGAATCAACAGTCATGATCCAGTCTTTGGTATCTCCATTTTTAAGTGTTTGAGGATCAATAGCTTTTTTTATGTCTTTTTCAAGTCGTTTATTATAAAGACTAAGTTCCATACTTCTCATTAGCTTATTTTCAATATTATGAGCTTCATCTAAAATAAGCAAGTTTCTTTCTGAGAAATGTTTAACATAATTTAATTCAAGAATTGCATAATCATAATTCATTAAAGTAATTGGAGAATTAACAGAATTAGCTTTTTGTTCCCAATAATGGCAATGTTCATCAGATTGGAAAAATAATGGAGCTCCAAATGAATCTTCAAATGCTTCTGCAGCGCCAAGAGTTGGATTCTTAGCTATTCCATATTTACAAAAGAAACTTTTTGAGCTTGGAGTTGTTTTACAAGTTCCAACATCACAAGTAGAATCTAAATCATCTTGTAAACAACCAAAATTACCTCTACCTTTAACAAGAGGGAAACCAAATTCATCTGCATATTGAGATTGTAGTTGTTTTGTCATAGTAAGAATATAAGCAGATTGATACATTCTTGCTAAGGTAGTAGCTATTCCTGACTTTCCAGTTCCAGTTCCCGCTTCTAATATGATATATTTAAATCCATTTTCAATAGCTTCATTAATATCTGAAATAATCTCAAGTTGGCCTTCTCTTGGAGTTTCAAAAGGGAAATTTTCAATGATTTGATCATCAATATTAGGATAATCCCTTTTAATTTTATTTATTTGATTTTCTGGTAAGGAATGCTCTTGAATAGAATAGCTATTTGGAATTTTATTTGTGATCTCCTTTTTAGATCGCTTTTTAGCTATTTTATTTTGAGTGTTTGAATTTCCACAAACACAACTATTTTTCATCATCCCACATTTAGAACAAAAAAGAGAACTTGACATTATAATTATATTAGTGATGATTCTATAAATAAATTATAGGTAGTGTGTATGAAAAATAATATTTTATAAAAATTCTTATAAAAATTCTTAAAAACTCTTACAAATTCTTACAAACATTAAACCTTATAAAATTTACAAACTTTTCATAGATTTTAGGTGATTATTTGACCAAAGAAAAAGGAAAATTAATTGGAATTGGTGTTGGGCCAGGAGATAGTGAACTTTTAACATTGAAAGCTGCGAAAATATTAGAAAAAGTTCCAATTATATGTTCTCCTCGTTCAGCTCCTGAAAAAGAAAGTATAGCTCTTTCAATAGCTAAACCTATAATTGAAAAAAGAGAAAATAGCTATTTAAAATTATTAGAACCAGTTTTTCCTATGACTGAAGATGAAGAAATTTTAAAAAAGCATTGGGATGAATCCTCTGAGTCAATAGCTATTTTATTAGATGAAGGTTATGATGTGGCTTTTATAACATTAGGAGATCCTTCAATTTATAGTACATTCTCATATGTTCAAAAAAGATTGGAAAATAGCTATTTAATCGAAGTAGTTCCTGGAATTAACTCATTTAGTGCTTGTGCAGCAAGTATAAAGAAACCTTTGGTTGAAAAAGATGAAATTTTAATGATTATTCCCAAAATAGATGAAAGATTAGAATATTTGATAGATAAAGGAAATAGCTATGTTTTAATGAAAACTTCAAGAAATACAGAAGAATTAGAAGAAATAATACATCAACAAGAAGGAAAAAAAGAGATAAGCTCTGTTGAAAATTGTAGTATGGAAAATGAAAGAATAATTAATGGTTTTCCTAAAGAAAAAAGCTATTTAACCACTACTATTGTAAAAATTAATAAGAAATAGGAGCTCACCTGAACTCAGCACCGAACTCAGCTATATGATCTTAGCTATTTAGATATTAAATTACTAATCTAATATTTCAACTTCAAATACACAATGATCATCACCCATTGTATAACATTGAACTTCAGTAGCTTTCACTTTCTTTTCAAAATGAGAGGACAAAACTGATTCAATTATTCCCGCATCTAAGAAACATGCAGGTTTACCTGTCTTAGGAAGTAATCTAGATTCAAAACATCCTAATGTAGTGATTTTTATAACATCATCTATTTCGAAACTAACCTCTCCTAATCCATGATTGGACCAGAAATTCTTTATATTTTCTATAAGCTTATCAGTATCATCATCTTTAAAATTATCATATAAAGCTAAACCAATTTTTTTACCTGTTTCATATAAAATAGGGTTAATATTTATTCCTTCTTGAATTAAAGTAGCTCTGAATGTATGGAATAAAAGAAGATGAAGATTAAGACCATTTTCATCCCCTTTATTAATAATGTTATCTAATAAAAATTCTACTTTTTGTTCTTCTAATTCAAATGGTTCAGGAGGTTCAATTTCTCCTAAGAAACGAGAATTAATGTAAAAAATTTTTTTTCTTTGATCATTTGGATCAAATTTGAAAGAGATTATACCATCTTCTCTTAAAGATTTTAAATGAACAGAGACTGTAGATTTTGATTTCCCTGTGTTTTTAACAATCTCTTCAAATTCCATTTCCCCCTCTTTCAACATAGATAATATAATAAGTTTAACAGGACTTTTTATAACATCTACACCGATGTCTTTA
>JAISIQ010000045.1 GCA_031261945.1 Methanobrevibacter sp. | reverse complement strand
TAAAAGAATAGCTATTGGTAAAAATGGCCATAATATTGAAAAAGCAAAATTATTGGCTAAAAGACAACATAATATTAATAACATCGTTTTAAAATGATGTTATTTAATATTTTATATTTCATATTTCTTATAATTGATTATCTTCTTAATTTATAATTAATTATATTGTTTTATATTTATTTTATATTTATTAATATTATTTGTATTAATATTAATTTTTTTAATATTATGATTTTTATATTCTATAATATTTTTTAATGTTCTTATTATTGTTAATTTCATTATTGTTAATTTTAATTCTATTATTTTTAAATTTATATTTTTTAATATTGGTATTTTAAATAATAATAAAAATATTAATAAAAAAATACTAATAATAAAAGTAGATATAATTATTAATAATAATATAATAATCATAATAGTAATAATAATATATTTTTATTGTAATGGTAATTGATGTTGTTGTCATAATGAAATGATTCATATATAAAATTCATATATTATTTATATAATGATATAATTAATCATAAGCTTTATAAAGGTTGTAATTAATATACTTTTATAATAGATATGATTGATAAAATCAAAGTAAATTAGTTAAATCTAATATGGTCTTAATATATCTAAAAAGATGAGTTAGGTTTAGAATGTAGCTATTTGTGTGCTTTTAGTTATATATCTTACTAATTACTAATATAAATTATAGACTTGTTATCTATAGGCATAAAATCAGTCATCTATAGGTAAATTTCATTGATATTTGATATATTTTAAGAAATATAATTCTTATTTTCTCATTCAATGTTTTTAACAGCTATTTTAAATGATAACTAATATTATCACAATAGCTAATGTTATCTCTATTTATCTATTATTATCTATACTAATTATACTTGATATACTTGATATATACTTAAGATATACTTAAAATAAATGTTTTATCGATAAAATATAATAAAATATAATAAAATGGAAAAAGAGGAAAATAATATGCCTGGACTTTTTGCTGCAAAAAAGCTTAAAAAAAATAGACAAAATTTTAAATGGAAAGATGTGGATTATAAAAGAAAAGCTTTACGTTTAGATGTTAAAGCAGATCCTCTTGAGGGAGCACCTCAAGCTAGAGGAATAGTTATTGAAAAAGTTGGAATTGAAGCTAAACAGCCTAATTCAGCTATTAGAAAATGTGTTCGTGTTCAATTAATCAAAAACGGTAAACAATTAACTGCTTTTGCTCCTGGAGATGGAGCTATTGGTTTCATTGATGAGCATGATGAAGTTATGATAGAAGGAATTGGTGGACCATCTGGAAGATCTATGGGAGATATCCCAGGGGTTCGTTGGAAAGTAAGTAAAGTTAATAATGTTGCTTTAGCTGAAATGGTTAGTGGAAAAATAGAAAAACCAGTTAGATAAATAACTACTTAGATATGAGATTACTTAGTTAGGAGATAATTTTATGAGTCAAGTTTTTGATAAATGGGACTTAAAGGATATAAAAGTTGAAGATTTAGGTTTAATCAACTATATTTGCTTAGATGAAACATTAGTTCCTCATACATTGGGAAGACATGTTAGAAGACAATTTGCTAAGTCTAAAGTAACTATTGTTGAAAGATTAATGAATAAATTAATGAGAACTGAAAGAAATTCTGGTAAGAAAAATAAGGCTTATAATGCTGTTAAAGAGTCATTTGAAGTTATTAATAAAAGAACTAAACAAAATCCTCTTCAAATTTTGGTTAAAGCTGTTGAAAATACTGCTCCTCGTGAAGAGACTACTAGAATTAAATATGGGGGTATTGGTTATCAGGTAGCTGTGGATATTGCTCCTCAAAGAAGAGTAGATCTTTCTTTAGGATTTTTAACTAGAGGAACTTTACAATCTGCTTTTAAAAATAAAAAATCTTTAGGTGAATGTTTAGCTGATGAATTAATTCTTGCTTCTGAACATGATACTAGAAGTTTTGCTATTGGCAAAAAAGAAGAGAAAGAAAGAGTAGCTAGAGCAGCTCATTAATTAAAATAATTTTAGTTAATATTTTATTATATTTAAATATTTATATTTAGGTGATTTTAGTGAGTAGACGAGACAAAATGATTGAAAAAATTAAGGAATTAATGTATCAACCTAAATTTATTAGAAATATAGGAATCGTGGCTCATATTGACCATGGTAAAACTACTTTATCTGATAATTTGCTTGCAGGAGCCGGAATGATTTCTGAAGAGCTAGCAGGTGATGCACGAAGTCTTGATTTTGATGAACAAGAATCAGCAAGAGGTATTACTATCGATGCTGCAAGTGTTTCAATGGTCCATCAATTTAATAATAGTGATTATTTAATCAACTTAATTGATACTCCAGGGCATGTTGATTTCGGTGGAGATGTTACACGTGCAATGAGAGCTGTAGATGGTGCAGTTGTTGTTGTTTGTGCCGTTGAAGGTATTATGCCTCAAACTGAAACTGTGTTTAGACAAGCTTTAAAAGAAAATGTTAGACCTGTTTTATTTATTAACAAAGTTGATAGATTAATAAACGAATTAAAGTTAGAGCCTGAAGAGCTTCAAAATAGGTTTCTCAAAATAATAGCTGAAGCAAATAAACTTATTAAAGGAATGGCTCCAGAAGATAAAAAAGAAAAATGGAAAGTTGATGTTACTGATGGTAGTGTTGCTTTTGGTTCAGCTTATCATAATTGGGCAATTAATATTCCTATTATGCAGAAATCTGGAATTAACTTTAAAGATATTATAGATTTCTGTAATAATGAAAAACAAAAAGAATTAGCACAAAAAGTACCAATTACTGAAGTTTTACTTGGTATGGTTGTAGAACATTTACCAAGTCCTTTAGTTTCACAAAGATATAGGGTTCCAACCATTTGGGATGGAGACATTGAATCTGAAGAAGGTCAAACAATGATCAATACAGATGCAGAAGGTCCTTTGGCTGTAATGGTTACTAATGTTAGTGTTGATAAACATGCAGGAGAAATTGCTACTGGGAGAGTTTATGGTGGAACTATTGAAAAGGGTACTGAAATCTTTCTTGTAGGTTCTCATGCTAAAGCAAGAACTCAGCAAGTAGGAGTATTCTTTGGTGCAGAAAGAGTTAACACTGATAAAGTTCCTGCGGGCAATATTGTTGCAATTACCGGTGCTAAAGGAGCTATTGCAGGTGAAACTATCTGTGATGTTGATAGAAAGATAAAAGAGTTTGAAGGCATAGAACATATATCTGAACCTGTTGTTACTGTAGCTGTTGAGGCAAAAAATACTAAAGATCTTCCTAAATTAATTGAAGTTTTAAGACAAGTTTCTAAAGAGGATCCTACTGTTCGTGTGGATATTAATGAGGAAACTGGTCAGCATTTAATTTCAGGTATGGGCGAACTTCACTTAGAAATTCTTACATATAGAATTAATGAGAAAGGTGTGGATATTGAAACTTCTGAACCTATTGTTGTTTACAGAGAAACTGTAGCTGGAAAAATTGATAATCCAGTTGAAGGTAAATCTCCTAACAAGCATAATAGATTCTATATTACTGTGGAACCATTGGAAGATTCTGTATATGAAGCAATTGGTGAAGGAACTATTAAAGAAGGTAGAGTTAAAGGTAAAGAAATGGCTACTACATTTATGGAAGCTGGTTTAGATAAAGAAGAAGCTCGTAGAGTTTGGGATGTTCACAATAGAAGTATCCTCCTCAATATGACTCGAGGTATTCAATATTTAGATGAAGTCAGAGAACTTCTAATCGAAGGTTTTGAATCAGCTTTAGATGAAGGACCAATAGCTAATGAAATAGCTATGGGAATGAAATTTAAACTTGTGGATGCTAAACTTCACGAAGATGCGGTCCACAGAGGACCTGCTCAAGTTCTTCCATCTATAAGAAAAGCAATTTTCGCTGCAATTATGATGGCTCAACCTACCTTACTTGAACCAGTTCAAAAAGTATTTATCAATACTCCTCAAGATTACATGGGTAATGCTACTCGTGAAATCCAAAATAGAAGAGGTCAAATTGTTGATATGGGACAAGAAGGAGATATGGCGTCAGTGGAATCTAAAGTTCCAGTTGCAGAAATGTTTGGCTTTGCAGGTGATATTAGATCTGCTACTGAAGGTAGATGTTTATGGTCTACTGAAAATGCAGGTTTTGAAAGATTACCAAATGAATTACAAAAGCAAATCATTAGGCAAATAAGAGAAAGAAAAGGTTTATCTCCAGAACCTTATGGTCCTGAACATTACATAGGTTAGATCTTTAATAATTTAAAATTTAAAAATAAATTAAAATATATGAGTTTATAAATTGTTAAATTTGGTAGTTGTTAAAAATTTGATAATTGTTAAATTTTTCAATTTTAAATTTTTCATATTTTTAAAAAGTTTATAAAAATTTAACTTAAAATCATAGTAAAATCATTATGTATTTATATGGTTAAGTATAAAATTAATAAAGTTATAAATTACTAACTATTATAACTTAAGTAAATTTTAAAATTTTTAAAATGACTTTTAAAATTTGAAATAAATTGTAATTTAGAATTAATTTCAATAGAATTAATTTCAAATAAATATAAAAAATATAAATAAAAAAATTAATAAAAATATTAAATAATAAAATAAATTAAAATAGAATTGAAAATAAAATTTCAATTTAATAATTTTATTGTTTTAGATGAGGTTTTATAATGGCAAAAGCAAAAGAACATATAAATTTAGCATTTATTGGACACGTTGACCACGGAAAATCAACTCTTGTTGGACACTTGTTATTACAAGCAGGTGCTATTGCTGAACAGCAATTAGATGAAGGTGAAAACAAATTTAGATTTGTTATGGATAAATTAGGTGAAGAAAGAGAAAGAGGAGTTACAATCGATCTCGCTCACCAAAAATTTGAAACTTCTAAATATGAATTCACAATTGTGGATTGTCCTGGACACAGAGATTTTGTTAAAAACATGATTACTGGTGCATCCCAAGCAGATGCTGGCGTACTTGTAGTAGCTGCAGATGATGGTATAATGCCACAAACTAAAGAGCACATATTTTTATCAAGAACTTTAGGTATCAATCAAATTATTATTGCAATTAATAAAATGGATTTAGTTGATTTTTCTGAAGATAAATTTAATGAATTAAAAGATGAAGTATCTGAATTAATTAAATCTGTTGGATACAATCCTGCAGAAGTTCCTTTCATCCCAGTTTCTGCATTTGAAGGAGATAATATTAAAGAAAATAGCCCTAATACTAGTTGGTACAAAGGAAAAGCTTTAATTCCTACTTTAGAAGAATTAAAAGCTCCTGAAAAACCAACTGATTTACCATTAAGAGTACCTGTTCAAGATGTTTACTCTATTACTGGTGTAGGAACTGTACCTGTTGGAAGAATAGAAACTGGTCTCATGAAAAAAGGAGACGATGTCATATTTGAACCTGCTGGAGCTTCTGGAGAAGTTAAATCTATTGAAATGCACCACGAGATGTTTGATGAAGCTGAACCTGGTGATAATGTAGGTTTCAATGTTAGAGGTGTAGGTAAAAACGATATCAGAAGAGGAGATGTTGCAGGACACACTAATAAGGCTCCAACTGTAGCTAAAGAATTTGATGCTCAGATTGTTGTTTTACAACACCCTGGTGTTATCACTGTTGGATACACTCCTGTATTCCACTGTCACACTTCACAAGTAGCTTGTACTTTCTTAGAATTAACTCAGAAATTAAATCCTGCTACTGGTCAACCTGAAGAAGAAAATCCTGATTTCCTTAAAACAGGTAATGCAGCTATTGTTAAAGTTAAACCAACTAAACCTATGGTAATCGAAAACATTAAAGATATCCCTCATATGGGTAGATTTGCTATTAGGGACATGGGACAAACTGTTGCTGCAGGAATGTGTATAGGTATTACTCCTGCTAAATAAATAGAATAAAATAAATAGCTATTTTTATAGGTAATAGCTATTTTATTCTTTTTTTATTAGGATAAAATTATTCATACCCTTTTATTTTTTGGAGGATGTAAATGCATCAAGCAAGAATCAAACTTACAGGTACTGACCCAGAAAAACTCAATTTCGTTTGTGACCAACTTAGAAAAATAGCTGAAAGAACTGGTGTAGATCTTTCAGGTCCAATTCCATTACCAACTAAAAA
>JAISIQ010000079.1 GCA_031261945.1 Methanobrevibacter sp. | reverse complement strand
ACACTTCATAATGCAGGGCATATTCTTGGTTCTGCAATGTCCCATATGCATATCGGAGATGGACAACATAATATGGTATATACTGGAGACTTCAAATATGAAAGAAGTAGGCTCTTAGAGCCTGCAACAGTAAGATTCCCAAGAGCAGAAACAGTAGTGATGGAAAGTACATATGGTGGTCGTGAAGATGTTCAGCCATCAAGAAATAATGCTGAAAAACAAATGATGAAGACCATATACAGAACACTTAAACGAAAAGGTAAAGTATTGATCCCAGTTTTTGCAGTTGGGCGGGCACAAGAGCTCATGGTTGTTTTAGAAGAATATATGCGACACAGCATGATTGATGAAGTTCCAATTTATATCGATGGAATGATTTGGGAAGCTACAGCTATTCATACTGCAAGGCCTGAATATTTAAGTAAAGATCTTAGAGATCAAATATTCCATATGGGAAGAAATCCTTTCATATCTGAAGCTTTCCATAAAGTTCAAAATGTAAATGAACGAAAAGATATTGTAGAAGGAGATCCATGCATCATTCTATCAACTTCAGGTATGTTAACTGGTGGAAATTCCGTTGAATACTTTAAATGGTTAAGTGAAGATAAAAATAGTACTCTTATATTTGTAGGGTACCAGTCTGAAGGTTCTCTTGGTAGAAGAATCCAAAAAGGACGAAAAGAAATCCCACTTAAAGAAGATGGAAAAACCAACGTTTACAATGTAAAAATGGAAATTAAAACCATAGAAGGATTTAGCGGACATTCTAATAGACGTCAATTAATGGAATATGCTAAAAAACTTTCTCCACGACCAGAAAAAGTTATTATGTGTCATGGAGACCCATATAAAGTAAGTGATCTTGCTTCAAGTGTGCATAGAAGCTATAAAATAGAAACAAAAGCTCCATTTAACTTAGAATCTGTTAGAATACAATAAGATACAATAAAATACAATAAAAGCATTTTTTTTATATATTAATATTTTATATTTATTTTATATTAGTTATTTTATATTAGTAGTTTATGTTGTTATTAAAATTATATTTATAATATATTTATACCATATTAATTTTATAATATTAATTATTAATAATTAAAATAATAATTTAAATTAATAATTTAATAAATATAATAAAAATAAAAATAATAAAAATAATTATAATAATTATAATAAACCTAATTTATAACAAACATGATAATTAAATACAGCATGTATAAAAAAAGTAGGGTATAAAAAGATAAAATACTATAAAATACTATTTTTTATAATTATATTCCCTAATTACCATAATATCAAAAATATTATAATAAATATATAATAATATAATATTTTATAATAATTATAACAATATTAACTATAACAATTAATAAAGCATATAATATACAAAAATATACAATTATTTTAGAAAAGGTGAATAAATGGTTACTTATTCTGATTCTGGTGTTGATATAGATTTAGAGGAAGTTACAGTTGCAAAACTTGCATCAACACTAAAACCAACATTAAAACATAGAGATATAATAACTGAAAGTGGACATTTCGCAGCTCTTGTAAAAATTGGCGAACAAGCAATAGCTATGAGTACTGATGGAGTAGGAAGTAAAATATTAATAGCTAAAATGATGGAAAAATATGATACAGTTGGAATTGACTGTATAGCTATGGTTGTAAATGATATATTATGTGTAGGTGCAGAACCAATAGCTTTAGTAGATTATTTAGCTGTTGAAGAGCCAGACCCAGAAGTTGCTGAAGAAATAGCTAAAGGTCTTGCAAAAGGAGCAGATTTATCAAAAATAGCTATTATCGGTGGAGAAACTGCTTCACTTCCAGAAGTTGTTAATGATTTTGATTTAGCTGGAACTGGAATTGGATTTGTTGATATTGATAAAATAATTACTGGAGAAAACATAAGTGATGGAGATATACTAATTGGTATCAAAAGCAGTGGAATTCACAGTAATGGTTTAAGTTTAGCAAGAAAAACTCTCTTAAAAGATTCAAAATTTAATATAAATGATAACCTTCCTAATGATAAAAGCACAACTATTGGAGAAGAATTATTAAAACCAACTGAAATTTATGTAAAACCTGTTATTAATCTATTAAAAGAGAATTTTGATATAAAAGGTCTGGCCCATATAACTGGAGGAGGCTTTACAAACCTTAAAAGACTTAAAAAAACCGTTGGATATGAAATCAATAATCTTCCAGAACCTCAAGAAATATTTAAGTTGATTTACAATCAAGATGTTCCTTTAGAAGAGATGTATAAAGTATTTAATATGGGAATAGGATTTGTTGTAATAGCTAAGAAAGAAGAAGCTGATGAAGTCTTAAAAATATTAAATAAAGATTGTGAAGCTTATAATATTGGAAAAGTTAATTCTGAACCTAATAAAGTTAGAATTAAAACATTTGAAAATGTTGAAATTAGCTATTAATATAATAGCTATTAAGATAATAGCTGTTAAATATGTTAAATAATATAAAATAATTAAGCTATACCCCCAATATAGCAGATTATAAGTGAGTAATAGATAATATATAATTAAAATTAATGATTTAAAAGGTGTATATTAATGATAATAACAGCAGAAAAAGAAAAATCACTTGTTATAGAAATATTAACCCGACTTGGTTTAAGTGAAGAAGATGCTGGAATTGTAGCTGAAGCTACTTTAGATGCTGATTTAAAAGGATTTACTTCACATGGAATTGGTAGATTTCCTCAATATATTCATGGAATCAAAACTGGAAATATAAAAACAGAAGGATCTCTCGAAATAGAGAAAGAGACTGAAGCTATTGCATTGATTAATGGAAATAGCCTTTTTGGACAAGTAATAGCATACAAAGCTATGAAATTAGCTATTGAAAAAGCAAAAAAAGTAGGAATAGCTGCTGTTGGAACACATAATTCAAATCATTTTGGTGTTACTGGCTTTTATTCAGATTTAGCTATTAGAAGTGACGTTATAGGGGTTGTTTCAGCTAATACAGAACCTGCAATAGCTCCTCTTGGGTCAAATAAACCTTTAATTGGAACAAACCCAATAGCTATTGGAATTCCTGCACATGATACTTATATTGCCGTCGATATGGCTACTTCTGCAACAGCAAGAGGAAAATTATTAGAAGCAAAACGAAAAGGAGAAAAAATACCTGAAAATATGGCTTTAGATAAAGACGGGAATCCTACAACCGATCCTGTAAAAGCTCTTGAAGGATCTATTTTGCCTTTTGGAGCACATAAAGGCTACGCGTTGGCATTTATGATTGAACTTATGACTGGACCTCTTGTAAATGCTGCATTTGGTACCTGTGTTACAGGTACTGCTTCACATGGAGAAAACTGTACAAAAGGAGATTTGTTTATAGCTATTGACCCTTCTAAATTTGTAGATATCGATAAATTCAAAGATGAAACTGAAGAATTTGTTACAGAAGTTCGTGAATCTGGAAATACATTCGTTCCAGGAGATCTTGAAGTTCAAAGAATAGCTGATCATGAAAAAAATGGATTAGCAATTGATGCTAAACTTTATGATCAATTAAAAGAAATATGTGATTCTTTAGATATTAATATTAATGATTATTTATCTAAATAGGACCATCTATTAATTTACAAATTTAATTCTTTTTTTATTTCTTCTAAATATTTATTTTTTGTTTCAAGAATATATAGTTAAATGGAAAAATATTACTCTGTTAATAATATTTAAAAATTATTACCTACCTAACAATTTCTTCAGAAAATCTTTAAATTCAGTAATAAAGTTTCCATTATCTTCTAAGTTAAATAGTTCAATAAATTTGTTTTCAATATTGTCTGAAACATAATCACCATTATTTCCTGATGATATTTCATTATCGATGTTATCAATTAAATCATTAGCTAGTAAGAAAGCACCAATACAAGCACCAAGCATTAATATAATGATTATTAA
>JAISIQ010000069.1 GCA_031261945.1 Methanobrevibacter sp. | reverse complement strand
ATATGTTTTTATATATTTTTTATTACTTATTTATTTTGTTTTATTATTATTAAATTTATTAGCTTTAATATTTCCACTATTTTTATTAATTTTATAATTTTATTAATGTTTATTTTAATCAATTTAAAAATAAGTATTATAATTTAAATTTAATTAATAATAATAATTAATAATAAATTAATATTGTTAATATTACTAATATTATTACTCATTGAATTATAATAACTATTACATAATACTAATTATAATTTTACTAATTATAATTTAATAATAATAATAATAATAATAATAATAATAATTATCCTAATTATAATAATTGTAATGCTAATTAAATATTAATTATAATATTAGTTGAAATAATAGATGTAATAACAATATGTAATAATAGTTATAATGATAATTATAATGATGACTATTTTGATAATTATATTTTAATTAATTCATAATATAGCGATGTTTATTGTTTATTTTGCATATTTTCTCATATTTTTTCTATATTCTGCATTATTCTGCATATTTTTTATTTATTTTACTTATTTTACTTATTATTACTTATTTTACTTATTTTTTATATTTTATTAGTTATTATTTTTCCGGACTTATAATAAATTTTTCATCGAAAGGTTTATATATATTAAAAAATAATTTTATTATATCGGAAGAAGGCTTCCGTATTCCGATAAAAATATTAAAAAAATTTTAAAAAATTTTAAGTGAGTTTAAGTTATAAAAAATCAATTTAAATAAATTAAAAGCAATAAAAATAATTAAAAATATCTATTATTGAAAGTAACTATAAAATTAAATATAATTTTAGTTTATATTGATTTTAAACTTAATATTTTTAATGTTTTGTATGATTTTAATATTAAGAAAAAATTAAAGAGAAAGATATTTATGGAAAATATATTGAATTCAGGAGACACTGCTTGGGTACTTATTTCAACAGTATTAGTTCTTTTAATGAGTATTCCCGGTATTGCGTTTTTTTATGGTGGATTAGCAAAAAAGAAAAATGTTTTAAATACAATGTTTTTAACATTAATAGCTTTTGCAGTTGCAAGTATAATTTGGATAGTATATGGTTATCAATTTGCATTTGGAGAAACAATTAGTGGATTAATTGGATATCCTACAAATTTATTATTAAGTGGAATAGGTATTGATTCACTAAATGGGTCAATTCCAAGCTTATTATTCATTGCATTCCAATTAACATTTGCAGGATTAACAGCAGCTCTTATTTCAGGAGCAGTTATTGGAAGGATGAAATTTTCTGCATGGATAGCTTTCATTGTAGTATGGTTAACAGCTGTCTATATCCCTATTGCCCATTGGGTATGGGGAGGAGGATGGTTAATGGAACTAGGTGCTCTTGATTTTGCAGGTGGAACAGTTGTTCATATTTGTTCAGGGGTTTCTGCATTAGCTATTATTCTCCTTCTTGGGGCGAGAAAAGAAAAAACTATGCTTCCTCATAACTTAGGTTATTCTATTCTTGGTGCAGCATTCCTTTGGTTTGGATGGATGGGATTCAACGGAGGATCAGCTCTTGCTGCAGATGGACTTGCAGCATCAGCTCTTCTTGTAAGTAATGTTGCAGCAGCTGTAGCTCTTATAACTTGGGTTTGTATTGATACTATAAAAGAAGGAAAACCAACTGTACTTGGAGCTATTTCTGGTGCAGTAGCAGGTCTTGTAGGTATTACTCCTGCAGCAGGATTTGTTGATGTTGGTGGAGCTATTGTAATTGGTATTGGAGCAGCTATTGTTTCATATTTAGCTATTACTTATTTAAAACCAAAACTTGGATATGATGATGCTTTAGATGTATTTGGAATCCACGGTCTTTCTGGTATTTGGGGTGCAATAGCTACAGGTATATTTGCAGTTCCAGCTATTGGAGGAGTAGCAGGCTTATTATATGGAAATCCTTCTCAAGTTTGGATTCAGATAATAGCTACAATAGCTACAATCGTTTATGCATTTGTAATATCTATAATAATAGCTAAAGTCATTGATATGACAATAGGTCTTAGAGTAGAAGAAAAAGAAGAAGTTGAAGGATTAGACACTCACCTTCATGAAGAAACTGGATATAGGATTTAATATTAATTGGAGTGACTGATTTATGAAAAGAATTGTAGCTATTATTAGACAAGAAAAGTTTGATAGCCTTAAAAATGCCTTAGTAACTATTGGTTGTGAAGGTATGAATGTAACCGAAGTTAAAGGCAGAGGACGACAGATGGGTGTTAAGGAATCATACAGAGGTTCAAATTATTGTATTGAATTTATTCCAAAAACAAAAGTAGAACTTGTTGTTAATGAAGAATCATTAGAAGAAGTTTTAGATACAATAGTTGAAAGTGCAAAAACTGGGGAAATAGGTGATGGTAAAATATTTATTTCCGATGTTGAAGAAGTTATAAGAATAAGAACTGGAGAAAGAGGTAGAGATGCGGTTTAATTAAATTTAAACTCATTTTTATCTTATTTTTTTATTTATCTTTATTTTTTATTCTTTTATTTTTATTTCTATTATTACTATAATTTTTATTTTTATATTTTTTTTATTATTCTGTTTTGGATATTTATAATAATTATAATTCTTCTATTACTTCTTATAATTTTTATATTACTTCTATTTATTTTATTATTTTTATTAATAACATTATTTTTAATATGGGTATTACTTATTTTAATTACTATTATTAGTATTACTAATATATTTACTAATATTACTAATATTTTTGATATTATTGCTATTGTTAATAACATTATTTTTAATATTGGTATTACTTATTTTAATATGATGCTAGTTAATATGATGCTACTGTTTTTTGTAGATAATACTTTTTTAGTACCTGATTAATTAATTTTATATAATCTTTTAAACACAATATAATTAATGATCATACTTAAAAAAGCAAAGAAATCATGGGAGATGTATCCTATTGGTTCTCCTAAAGGAGCTATTAATACTAAAAGAACTCCTGATTTTATTGGGATTCTTAAATTTAAAGGGAAAGATGAAAACAACGATAAAAGTGTTTCTATTAATAAATTTATAGCTAAATATGAGGATGAAGAAAAATTACTCCCTCCTTCTGAAGCTATTAAACTACTTCGAAGTCAAGCTGTTTTTTTAATTTCAAAAGATGAAGATATGGGAGAATTTCTTAAAAATATTGGAGTAGAACCAAGATTTACTAGAATTTGTAGTCATTGTGTTTTTGAAGGCAATATCACTATAATTAACCGTAATTTTAGTTATGACTATCATAATCAAAAAATCTGTAAGATTTGTGCTGAAGAAACAATAAAAAGAGAATTAAAACTTCGAGGTTTTGATAAAAAATCTTATAAAAATTTTAAACGAATCTTAGATAAAACAGGAAATCTAGATGAAGTTTTAGCTATTATGGATCCTAAATTTGATCCAATAGCTAATTCTAAATTAACTTTATTTGATAAAATTAATATAAAAAATGATAAAAAGATTCCAAAAATAGCTATTAAACGACTTAAAATTCCAGAAAATTTTAAAAATTCTCTTATTGAAGGAAATAATAGCTATTTACTTCCAGTTCAATATTTAGCTATTAAAGAAGGATTACTAAGAGATGAAAATCTTCTTGTTGTTTCAGCTACTGCAAGTGGAAAAACATTAATTGGGGAATTAGCAGGAATACCTACAGCCCTTAAAGGGAAAAAATTTATATTTTTAACACCTCTTGTTGCATTAGCTAATCAAAAATACAGAGATTTCAAAAAGCGTTATGAGCCGTTAGGTCTTAAAGTAGCTATTAAAGTTGGAATGAATAGAATCAAAGATAAAGAAGAATTAAAACTTCCAGCTTCTGATGTTGCAAATAGTGATATTATTGTTGGAACTTATGAAGGCTTAGATTTTCTTATTAGATCTGGAAAATCCAATATATTAGAATATTTAGGATTGGTTTTAATAGATGAAATTCATACTTTAGATGATGAAGATAGGGGAATTAGACTTAATGGTTTTATAAAGAGAATTGAAAATATTTTTCCTCAAACTCAAATCATTGGTTTATCTGCAACTATAAAAAATCCAAAAACACTAGCAAATAGCTTTAATATGAAATTAGTTCAATATGGAGAACGCCCAGTCCCTTTAGAACGTCATCTTGTTTTTGTAAGAAATGAAATTGAAAAAAAGAATTTAATTAGAAAATTAATTCTAAAAGAATTTCATACTAAATCTTCGAAAGGATTTTCAGGACAAACAATTATTTTTACAAATTCCAGAAGAAAAACTCATCAAATAGCTGATTATCTGACTCGAAAAAGAATTTCTGCAGCTCCTTATCATGGGGGACTTTCTTATTTTAAAAAAGAAAAAATAGAAAAAGACTTTGCAAATGGTAAAATTTCAGCTGTTGTTACAACTGCAGCTCTTGCTGCCGGTGTTGATTTTCCAGCTTCACAAGTAATTTTTGAAACTCTTTTAATGGGAAATAAATGGATTTCTCCAAATGAATTTTCCCAGATGCTTGGAAGAGCTGGAAGACCTAGTTATCATGATAGAGGAATAGTTTATCTTCTTCCAGAAATAGCTAATAGATTTGATGGAGAGAGTGAAGAAGGGATAGCTATTTCTCTTCTTGAAAGTGATGTTGAAAATGTTAATGTGGATTATACTGAAGATGATGTTCTTGAACAATTATTAGCAGATATTTCTTCTAATTCTCTAAAAAATATATCTGAAATAGATGATTTTTATAAAAAAATACCTATTCCTTTAGATATTGATAAAGCTATTGATGAATTATATGATAAAAAATTAATAGATATTGATAAATTAAATAATGAGACTATTTCAGTTACTAAATATGGTAAAGCAGTTTCAGTATCATTTTTATCAATAGAAGATGGAGAATTTATAAAAAATTCCTTAAAAAAGCCATTATTAAAAAATCAAACACTTAACTCTAAAATATTAGAAATAGCTATTGATTTAGAATATTTTGAAAGTGCTTATCTTTCACCAGTTATTCACAAACAAATTGTCAATGCTCTAAAAACTAATTTTTCAACAAGATTATTTGCAGAATCTACTTTAGATATAATTTCTTCAGGAGAAACAATTGATAAATTAGATAAAAAGTTCCAAGAATCTCTTTTAAAATTACAAGTTGATTTTTTAAGATGTGAATGCAAAGAAAAGCCATTTTGTGACTGTCTTCAAAGAGGAATATCTAACTTCATAATTAATGAAAGACTAAAAAAGAGAGATTCTATTGATATTTCAAGAAAATTAAATAAAAATTATAGTATTCAAACATATTCTGGCGATATCTTTTCTTGGTTAGATATTATTGTAAGAAATTTAGAAGCTATAAAACGAATAGCTATTGCTTATGATAATAAAGAAGTATTAAAATTATCAAAAAAATTAATTAAAACTATAGAAAATTCTTAAAAAGAAATAAAATCAATTTAATTAAAGGTAAAATATAAAAATCACATAAATAGATGAGAGAATTCTATATAAC
>JAISIQ010000063.1 GCA_031261945.1 Methanobrevibacter sp. | reverse complement strand
TAGACTGTGAAAATGACTTTAAAGGTCTTGGAAAAAGAGTTATATGTCCATCATGCCAAAGTGATAATGTAAAAGCTTTGGAATAGTTAAATATATTTAAAAAATCTAAACAAGGAATAGAAATTTTGAGTAAAGAAATAAAACTTGATTCTTCTGAAATTTTATTTTTAATAGGAGATAGTGGAACTGTTGGAATAATTAAAATAGCTAAAGATCAAATGCTATTCATTGGAACACCAGATAAGGAAGAAATTGTCATTTATCTTGAAAAAGGAGATATAATAGCTATTTCTGCTTTTGGAATTGGTGAAAAATTTGAAAAAGCTATTAAATCATTAGGATATATTACTCGTGAAATGGAAGCTCCTATTGTTGTTTTACCTAAAGATCATCCTACTTCTAAAAGATTAAATATGGTTTTATCAGTAGGAGATACTGTAAGATTAGACTGTAATATAACTCCTGGAACCCATCCGGAACAAGATATTTTATGTTCATGTGATAGTTTATCTGGAATTAAAATAAATAAAACTTCAGAAGGAATAGCTATTTCTGAAGATAATATTGATTATAAAATCGAGAAATTATAAGAAACTTATATTATAAACTTATATTATAAAAAATTTATATTATAATAAATTTATATAATGAGAAATTTATATGATATTAAATAATATTTTCCAAATATTCGGCCAATCGTTAGTTATAATAGCTATTGCTCTATTTATAATTCTTATTTTAACTTTAATATTAGGTAAAATATTACTTAAGAAGAATATCCTTATTTTTCCAAAATTAATCCTTTTTGCATTAGATGTGTTTTATTCTCCTTTAAAAAGTTTAGCTAGTAGTTTAGGTTTTGATGAAATTATGGTAGATCACATTGGTGTTGAAGTAAGAAATAAAATAAATGAGTCTAACTTTAATAAAATCGAAGCTAAAAAGAAAATAATTGTTCTTCCTCATTGTCTTAGAAATCCTAAATGTGAAGCTATTTTAGATGAAACTGGTCTTGTTTGTGATTGCTGTGGTAAATGTGCTGTTGGGATTATAAAACCAAAAGCAGAAAGCATAGGATATAAAGTATTTGTTATTCCAGGATCTACTTTTATAAAAAAAATTATTAAAAATAATGATTTTGAATCTGTACTTGGTGTAGCTTGTTATGAAGATTTAAATTTATCTATGATGAAATTATCTAATTTCTCACCACAAGGAGTTTTATTATCAAGATCAGGCTGCTTTAAAACAAAAGTTGATGTTAAAACTGTTCTTGAAAAGATTGGTTACAAAGAAAAAGAAGAAAATTTGAAAAATAAGTTAAATAATGAATTAAATAGACCAATGAATAATCATGTTAATCCTTGTAATGAAAATAAAAGAATTCATGATTAAAAAAAATTTTAATAAATGGAATTGTTTCGTCACTCATTCCTCACCAATTCAAAAAAAAGACAAATAGCTATTAAAAAAGCATTACATCTAAAAACATTAGTTATAATAATAAAAATACTACTTTTAAAAATATTATTAATAAAAATAATAATAAAAAAAACATTAACCCTAATAAAAATATTAATAAAAATACTAATAAAAAAACCATTACAACTAAAAATAACAAAAATACTACTTTTAAAAATATTATTAATAAAAATAATAATTATAATAAAAAAAACACTAAATCTAATAAAAATATTAATAAAAATACTAATAAAAAAAATATTACAATTAATATAATTTAAAAAGAAATAAAATTAACTAATTTAAAATTATAAAAATGAATAATATAAGTAGAAATAATAAAAAATAATAGAACTAATGATTTAAATGATAGCTAATCCAAATGAAATTCCAATTACTGATAATCATATTCATGTAGATCCAATTAATGGAAAAGGACCTATAAAAATAGCTAAAGAATTTTATAACTCTGGTGGAAGAGTTATGATAATTCCAAATAAACCTTCCTGGACATTCGGAGAACCATTTAACTTTAAGAAAGCTATGGATTTAGCTATTAAATATAGTGAAGAAATTAATGAAAATACTAATGTTAAAGCATTTGCAGTATGTGGTGTTCATCCTGCAGAATATTCAAAATTAATTGAAAGTGGAAAAACCTTTGAAGAAGGATATAAACTTGTTAAAGAAGCTATTGATTACAGTAAATCTCTTGTTGAAAATAAAAAGGCAATAGCTATTGGAGAAATAGGCAGACCTCATTATGAAGTAAGTCATGATGAGATGGAATATCAAAATAAAATACTTAAATATTCTCTTAAAATAGCTAAAGAAGTTGATTGTCCTGTTCAATTACATACAGAAACTGCAAGTGAAGAACAATTTAAAGAATTTGCAAATTTTGCAGATGAAATAGGATTTAATAAAAAGAAATTGATTAAACATTTTTCAGGACCTTATATTAAAGAAGAAGAAAATTTTGGTCTTACTCCCTCAGTTATGTCAAGTAAAAAGAATATAGAAATAGCTATTTCAAAAGGAACTAACTTTTTAATGGAAACTGATTACCTTGATGATCTTAGTCGCCCTGGAGCAGTTCTTGGTCCAAAAACAGTTCCAAAAAGAACATTAGATTTTATTAGAAAAGAAATATTTTCACAAGAAGATGCTTTTAAAATTCATAAAGATAATATAGAAAAGATTTATAAAATTGAATTATAATAAAAGGGAATTATAATAATAAATAACCGTATAAAGAATAGATATAATGAAAATAGCTATTTATAATATTCCATTAATTCTAAAAATTCATTAGTATCCATAAATTCTTCAAAAAACCCAAAAATATCTTTTTTAAATACTTTTTTTCGTTTTTCAATATCTTTAATAGTAGAATAATCTTTTTTTAAACCTAATATAATAGAAAGGTCTTCAGTTTCAATAGCTATTTCTGGAAAATCAATTTTTTCTAATTCAAAACCTTTATCGAAGCCAATATCTTTTAAAATATCTTCATTTAATTCCATCTCTTCAGATGAAAAAAGTTCATCTTTTAATTTAAGATTATCATCTAAACTAAATTCATTATTATATTTATTATTAGTAGATTCATTAGGTTTATTATCCTTATTATTATCATTATTATTAATTTTATTATTACAATTATTATTACTATTACTATTACTATCACTATTATTCATATTATTATCCTTATTTATTATCATAAAAATATTATATCAATTAATACTGCTATTATTAGTATTATTATCCTTGTTTATTATCATAAAATAGTATATCTATTAATACTACTATTATTAGTATTAATATTAGTATTAATATTATTTTTAAATCAATATAACTTATTTCAATTATAATATTAAAATTAGCCTAATATTAATTCTAATTAAGCTCTTCCTAAATCTTTATGAGCTCGTGCTAAATGTCCTGCAGCTAATGCTCCAATAAGAGAAAGTTCACCTGCAAGAACAGTAGCTATTACAATTTCAGCGAATTTTTTTGCATTTCCAGAACCTGCAACACCTAAAATTTCAAGAGATTCCTTTGCAGTTTCAAGAGAAGTTCCACCACCAACAGTAGCTATTGGCAAATCTGGCATATTTACAGAAAAATAAAGATCTCCATTTCTATCTTCAGCTGTTGTAATACCCAATGATCCTTCTACAATATGTGCATCATCTTGACCTGTAGCTAAGAAAATAGCCCCAATCATATTAGCATAATGAGCATTAAATCCCATTGATCCACTTACTGCAGATCCAAGAAGATTTTTACCAATATTGACTTCTTCGATAGCTTTAGCTGTTGTTTTAAGTTTAGTTTCAATAATTTCCTTTGGAATGACAATATCAGCAACAATAGTTTTACCTCGACCTTCTATTAAGTTAATTGAAGAAGGTTTTTTATCAACACATACATTACCACTTAAAGCCAAAACATGAAAATTTCTTTCATTTGATAAAAGTTCAAGAACTTTTTCTGTAGCTATTGTAACCATATTCATACCCATACTATCTCCAGTAGAATAAACAAAACGAGGATAGACATAATTTCCAACAATAAGAATTGGATCAATTTTAAGGAGTTTTCCATGATTAGTTGTGGATTCAGCTATTTCTTTAAGCTTAGAAAAATTATCTTCTAACCATTTTTTAATAGCTATTGCTTCAGTTGCAGAATCAGTTTTTAAAACAGGAGCTCTTGTCATTTTATCGTCAATGACTTCGACATTTACTCCACCAGAAGCCGTAATAGCTGAAGCTCCTCTGTTAACTGATGCAACAAGAGCACCTTCAGAAGTTGCTAATGGAATATAAAATTCATCATTTGCATATTTTCCATTGATTTTTAAAGGACCAGCTATTCCAATTGGAATTTGAATAGTTCCAATAGAATTTTCAATGTTTTTCTTTTCAGCTTCTTCCATATCAATAGAATAGCTAGCTATATGACTAAGTTCTGTCTTTGATATTTTTTCTATAAATTTTCTTCTTATATCAGTAGCTTTAGAAGAATTTTGTGAAGAAGAAATATATTTTTCAACTTCATATAATTTTATTTCATTATTTAATAATTTTTCAATAATTTCACTGCTATTCATAATAATCACAAAATTATTCCATTAGGAAGAGTTTTATAAAATGAATGATTAAATAGATCAAATAGATTAAATTAAATAGGTTAAATAGATTAAAGAGAGTTAATGAAGAGATTTGATAATATCCACAATATCAGAAGGTTTATGAGCAATATTAACTCCTTCTTTTTCAAGAGCTTTCATTTTACTTTCTGCAGTACCTGCATTTCCTTCAATAATAGCTCCAGCATGACCCATTCTTTTTCCAGGAGGTGCTGTGATTCCCGCTATATATGAAACAACAGGTTTTGATATATTATTTTTTATATATTCTGCAGCTTTTTCTTCAGCATTTCCTCCAATTTCACCAATCATTACAATTTGATCTGTTTCAGGATCATCTTCAAACATTTGAAGAACAGAAGAGAAATTTGTACCAATAACTGGATCTCCACCAATACCCACACAAGTACTTTGACCAATATTAGCTCTTGTTAATTGACTTGCAACTTCATAGGTTA
>JAISIQ010000124.1 GCA_031261945.1 Methanobrevibacter sp. | reverse complement strand
TGTAATTATGATCAGGATAATTTTAATGATTATAATTCTATTCTAAAATCAGATGAAATTGATTTTGAAAATAAATTAGATAAAATTGTCTATGACCTTGGATCAGGAAGTGGTGTTTTATCTTACTTTTCTTCTTTTTATTTTAAATCAATAATAGCTATTGAAAAAGATCATAAAATAGCTAATTATGCAGAAAATTCATTAAAAAATGTAAAAAATATAAAGTTTTTGAATAAAGATGCTTTAAATTATAATTTTAACACTAATACTACTAATTTTATTAATAATCATAATCATTGTTATAATCAGGATCATAACCATAACAATAATTATAACAATAATCCTAATCATAATCCGGATCATGATATGGATAATAAGTGTAGTTCTGATTTTAAAGCAGATTTAATAATATGTGAGATGTTAGATACTGCTTTAATTGATGAAGAGGAAGTTTTAGTTTTAAATCATTTTCATAAATTTCTTAAAGATGATGGAGAAATTATTCCTAAAGGTATAATAAATATAGCTGAACCTATTCATATATATGATAGAAATAATCGATATAATAACTATTATGATGATGAAACAGATAATGTGGTATATAAACCTAAGTCTAATGAAACAGAACATTCTCATTATAAAATTATAGGAGGTTTTGTCAAATATAGTGAATTTGATTTCTCAAAAAAAATAAACCCCTATTTTAAAACTATTATACAATTTAAAATAGATATGGTTGATAAAATAGATAAAATAGATACAATAGACAAAATAGATGAATCTTTAATAGCTAAATCTTTAAAAAACAATTCAAAAGATAAAAATTCAAAAGATAAAAACTTAAATGATCAAAATATGATCAATGGAATAAAAATTACTACTTTTACTAAGCTTAATGATAATATTATTTGTGGACCAACACCTATGTTAAATCCTCCTTTAATTGTACCATTAGAAAATTCCTATTCTTATTATTCTTCTTTGCACCATTCTTCTCTTTCTTCTTTTTCCTCTAATGATATGGAGAGTAATGTTAATGATGTCCATAATGTTAATAATGATATTAGGGATAATACTATTAATAGCTGTGATTATATTTCTAATAATAAATCAAATAACTCAAATAATTCAAATAATAGTGAGGTTTCAATTGAACTTAAATATATAATGGGTGGAGGCTTAGAAACAATTAATGCAAAAATTATTAAAACTTAATTCTAATTTTGTATATTCTATGCTAAATATGAATGCTAATTTTTATATGCTATCATTATATTTAATAAAAATATATTTAATAAATAAAAATAATTAATAATTATATAAAAATAATATTATTTTGGTGATTTAAATCATACCTCAAAAAGAGTTAGATGAATTAAAGAGATTATTAAAAGAATTTCTACAAGATTATAAAAAATTAGTTATAATGGGAATTGGAAATGAACTTAGAGGAGATGATGGTTTAGGTCCTTATATAATAAATAGATTAAAAGATAAATTCAATAATAATATTATTAATACTAATACTAATAATATTGATAATAGTAATCATTATTCTAATGAAATCGAGGGAAAATATGAAGAGGAATATGAAGATAAAAATGAGGATATTATTTTTATAGATGCAGGTTCTGCTCCAGAAAATTTTACTGGAGAAATAAAGAAAAAAAACCCTTCTCATATCTTAATTATTGATGCTGCATTTATGAATACTAAACCAGGAACTATAAAATCTGTAAAAAAGGATGAAATAGCTAATATAAATGTTTCAACTCATTCTATGTCTTTATCCTATTTAATAAAATATTTAGAATTAGATAATGAATTTAATATATTATTTATAGGAATAGAACCATTATCAATAGAATTAAAACAAGGTTTATCTGTAGAAGTCTTGAAAAGTTCTGATATATTAAAAAATATTATTTTCTCTATTATTAATGATATTTATTGTAATTAATTTATTGTAATCAATATTTATTAAATATTATTTATGTTATATGGGTATATGTTATATGAGTATAATAATTATTGTATATGATAATTATAATAATTAAACACATTATTAATTATTAAATTTAATAGTATAGATTTTAAGAGTATAAATAATATAAATAAATAATAATACAAATAATAATACAATATATAAAAATAAGAGATAAAAATAAGAGGATATTATGAAAATTCTATTTATTGGAGCAAGATTATTTGATGATGTTGCATTTTATCTTGAAGATAAAAAGATTGAAAGCATTGTTACAGAATCAAATAAAGATTCTCCAAATTTAGAGCTTCCAGATAAACACTACATAGTTCCAAGAGGAATGGAAAAACCAATGGAAATAGCTATTAAAGAAAAAGTTGATGGAGTTATTCCTTTAATTGGAATTGATGATCCTTTGATGGATGTAGCTATTTTTAAAGAAGAACTTGAAACAAAATATAATATTCCAGTAATAGCTTCTAATAAAGGAACAATAAATATTAGTTCTGATAAAATCAAAACAAAAGAATTTTTTAAAGCAAATGATATATTAACTCCTAATTTCCAAATAGCTGAAAATCCTAACCAAATTAACTTAAATTTTCCAATTGTTCTAAAACAGAAGGCAGGTCAAGGTGGAAGGGACATAGCTATTGCTAAAAATCAGAAAGATGTAAATAGCTATTTTTCTAAATTCAACACAGCATTAGTAGAAGAGTTCATTGAAGGATCTGAAATTTCTATTGAAGTATTATGTTTTAATAATAGTTATTTGCCTCTAGTTCCGGTTTATAAAGGAGAAACAACTTTAGAAGGAACACATCCATTAAACAAAATAAGATCTGCTCCATGTGAAATTGAAGGATTAAATAACAAAGAGATAATAGCTATTGCTTATAAAATAGCTAATTTTTTAAAAGCTGAAGGCATAATTGATATTGACTTTATTTTCTCAAAGAAATATAAAAAATTATATGCTATTGAAATTAACACTCGTCCAAGTGGGACTCGTTATTTAACTGCTGCTAGTTCTGGAATTCATCCATTAAATAAATTAGTTGATATGGTTATTAAAAAAGAAGAATTTGATTTCAATGAACTTAAAGAGGAACTAAATAATTATTTTGCTTTAGAAATTCCTATTGGAAATTATGAAGGTCCTTTAAAAGACAAACCTTTGAAGAAATTTATTAAAAATTCATGGGTTGTTCATGGACCTAAAGGCTATGAAAGAATTACAATTAGTGGAGAAAATAAAGAAAAAATAGAAGAAATAGCTAAAAAAACTATTTCTCAAGAAAAATTCAAATCGATTAAAAATAACCAAGTTTAAATAATAGCTATTACTTATAAATAATAACTATTCTTAAAATATTGTTGTGATAAAATGAACTATGTTGATATGAACTATGTTAATGTAATTATATTTTTTTTAATAAGTTTTGCTTCTTCAATAGCTTTCACTTATTATATTAGAAAGATATTAATCGGAGCAAATGTTTCAGATAATCCTATTGTTTCTGAACATAGGCATAAAACAGGTACTCCTACAATGGGGGGAATAGCTTTCTTATTTTCTGTATTATTTATTACTTCAATATATTTCAAAAATACTTATATTCTAATTACTTCTTTAATAATGCTTATAGCAGGGATAGCTGGGCTTTTAGATGATTTGATAGGTTTTAAAGTAAAAGAATATCAAAAACTTATTAAAAATATTACAAATAAACCTTTAACTATTGGGCAATTAACTCTTTCTCCTGGTGAAGAAGCAAGAGCTGCAACTCCAAAAGCAAAAGCTGTTGTAGATGATTTATTAAAAGAAAATAAATTAGAACTTATAGCAGAGCTTCCAATAAAAAATGAAATGGGAGAGCTTGAAAAAATCATTGGTCAAGTAGTTATTGGGGTTTTCTTAGTAATTACTGGAACTATAACAACACTTGGAGGATTTTCTCTTGGTTTAATAGCTATTCCTGTTGTCATAATAGCTATTATCGGAGCTATTAATGCTGTAAATCTTATTGATGGGATGGATGGTTTAGCTACAGGTATAATAGCTATTGCTTCAAGTGCTTGTGGAATTTTCTGTTTTATTCATGGGGATATTGGGGCTATTTTGCCTTTTGCTCTTTTAGCAGCAATATCATTTGGATTTTTAATTTTCAATCGTTATCCTGCATCAATATTCATGGGAGATACGGGTTCTTTTGCTTTAGGGGCGGGCTTTGCAACTGCTGTTTTAATTACAGATATTCCTTATTTTGGAGTATTGGCTTTAGCTGTTCCTATCGTTTCTGTAATTATTAGTTTACTTCACAGAGCAAAAATCATTAGGTTGCCTGTAGAACCTTTACATCACACTTTACATCATCGAGGAATCTCTGAAAAAAAGATTGTGTTAAGTTATTGGTTGTTAACTTTATTTGTTTGTGTATTAGGATTGTTTTTAGATTATTATCTATTAATATGATTAGTATCTATTGATGTGATTATTAGCTATTGATTTGATTTTTATCATTGATTTTATCATTATTTTTATTTTTATTATTATTTTTAGTACTGTTTTTATTACTGTTATTAATATAATTTTTATTTTAAACAAATAGTTTTTATATAAGTTCTAATAATATATTTTAATGATAAATAATAATGTTATTTAATATAATATTAATAAAATATCTTTATATTAAAATTTAATCTACTATTAATTTAATAAAATAATATTAAAGAAATAATATTAAAGTATAATATTAAAGTATAATATTTTATATTGGAGCAACTTTAAGATGAATCATAATGAAATTACTATAAATTCTTTAGCTAAATCTATTTCTGGTAAAATAGTAGGATCTAAAGAATTTAAATCTCCTGAAGGATTTACAGGAATTTTTAATATTTTAAAAGATGCAAGTCCTGGAGATATAGTAATTAGACATTGGATAGATGAAAAAGGCGTCGAGATAGCTAGTGGTAAGAATGTTGCATGTGTAATTACTGAAGATCCTCGAGGTAACTCAATAGCTATTGCTCGAGAACGTAGATTTCCTTTAATTGTTGTAGATAAAATTGAAGAAGCAAATGCTTATGCTTTAAAATGGACTATTGATAAATTCGCCCCTAATTCTAAAAAAGTTATTATTAGTGGAACTAATGGTAAATCAACAACTTCGCATATGATTTTCCATATTTTGAATACAATGGGTGCTAATGCTTTAACAAATACTGATTCAAAATCAGAATTTAATACTTTAATTGACCCTATGATTCCAAAATTGATTTCTGAAGAGATTTTATATAATAATTTTAATAATAGTATTAATAATAATATTAATAGTAATAATAGTAATAGTAATAATAATAAGAATAATAGTAATAATCAGGGTAATTATGAGGATAATAAGGGGGATAATAATGAGAATAATAATGGAGATGATGGTGAGGGTAAAGATTTAGAGTATTTAGTTATTGAAGCTTCTGAAGTTCAAGGATGGTTAGGTAAATTAATGAAAGACCATGCTTATTTAATGACCGAAGCTGTAGATCCTGATACTGCAGTTATAACTAACATAGCTATGGATCATATTGGTTTAGTTAATTCTATTGAAGAAGTATTTCAAGAAACTTCAGGGGTTGCTCGAGCTCTTAAAAAAGGAACATTAGTTTTAAATCATGATGATGCTATGGTATTGTCTATGGATAAATTTATTGATGGGAAAATAGCTAAATTTTACTTTTCTATGGAAAATTTTGATAAAAATAGAAATATTGTTGATATTAATACTTTGAATTCTAATTCTAATTCTAATAATTTTAGTTTAAAATATGATTCTATGGAAGAAGCTATTATTTACAATGATGAGCATATGTTAAATATTAAAGATCTTCCTTTTAAAAGCAGTCATTTTATTCAAAATACCCTAGCTGCTATTTCTGCTTGCTTGTCTTTAGAAATACCTATTCCTGACATTGTAAAAGGTGTTAAATCATATAAGCCTTTAAAAAGAAGATTTAAAAAAATTCATAATAATCCTATAATCATTGATGATTTTGCCCATAATCCTGAAGGTATTAAAGCAACTGTTAATTCTGTTGCTGATTTATCTAAAAATAAACTTAAAATCATCTGTGCAATTAGAGGTTCAAGAGGAGAAGAAATCAATAAAATCAATGCTGAGGCTTTAGCTAAAATTGTTAATCAGATTAATTCTAATGTTATTGTTAATAGTAATTCCAATTCTATTAATAATAATAATAATCATATTAAATCAAAAATAAATCTTATATTATCAAGTAGTTGTGATGTTGTTGATGAATTAAATGTGGTTGAAGATTATGAAGAAAAAATATTTTTTGATATTTTAAATAAAGAAAAAGTTGATTATACTCATTATGAAAATCTTTATGATGCAATATTTGAAACTTATAATAAATCTAATGAAGATGATGTTATTTTATTAATTGGTGCTCAAGGAATGGATCCTGCAGAAAATATATTAAAAAGGATTATTAACAATAAAACTTAATAATAAATAATAGCAATTAATAAATAAATAATTAATAAAAATAAATAATTAATAAATTTATTAAATTTAATAAAATTAAAAAATTTTTATTATAATCAAATCATATTATATTATACAAAATATTTTAATAGATAATTTTAATAGATATTTTTAATAGATATTTATAAAAATAAAATAATTAAATATTAAAATTAGAAAATGATTATATAATTAATATTAATTACTAAATATTATGTCTAAATTATAATGTCTAATTTATATTTAAATTATAATCTAAATTAGTATAAAATCGGAATTATAAACTTTTTATTATAAACTGTTATAAAAATAGAGTGATTTTGTGTTTATTAAAATTAGAAGAGATACTTTAATAATATTATTACTTGCATTTATATTAATTCTTTCTGGAAGATTAATTACTTATGTAGCTTTTGCTTCTTCTCATGAAATAGAACAAGGAGTCCCTATTTCTGGAATTATTATTAAAGGCAATGATATTGTTCCAATTGATAGTATAAGAAGTAATGTGGCTAATTCAGGGCTTCGTTCTGGAAGTTATGTTGATGGAGATATTTTAATTACTTCCAAGAGGGAATTATCTCTAAATGAGGCAATAGCTAATGCTCAAGACTTTGCAAAGATGACGACAATTCCTGGAACGAAACTTCAGCCTATTGCAGCAGCTGATGTAAAAGTAGATAAAAGTACAGGAATTGTCACAATAACGGTTATTGAGGATTTTTCAACTATAGATACTTCTAAAATCTCTAATAAATCTGTAGCATAATAAACAACAATAGAACAATCTATAATAGGCTATAATAGGATAAATATAATAGGATAAAAACAATCTATAGATAAAAATAATCTATAATATAAGATAATCTATAAAACAATGGAGGAAAATTTTGAAAAATATTATACTTCCCAAAAATATTATACTTTCTTTAATAATCTTTGCAATTATTTTAGGATCTATATCAGGGGTTTCTGCAACT
>JAISIQ010000123.1 GCA_031261945.1 Methanobrevibacter sp. | reverse complement strand
ATGATAGTAATAGGAATAGTAATAGTAATATTATTAATGATATTAGTAGTAATATGAATAATTATATTAATAATTATAAATTTAAATTCATAATTATAATAGTTATAATTATAATAATCATAAATATATTAATTATAGAAATATAAATCATAAAAATATATTTAATTGAGTATTAATTTTATAAAAATTGTTTATTTATCATTTTGGTGTTTAAATGAGTGAAAACATTGATAAAATCGTCCAAGAATTACATATTTATGAAAAAAAGCTATTAAAAGCCTTAGAAAATAATGAACATAAGTCTCCTGAGGAAATAGCTAAAGAAACTACTATGGATATTAAGTCAGTTATGAGTGCAGCAGGTTCTCTTGCTTCTAAAAATATTATAGCTGTTGATAAAATTGTTGATGAAGCTATTTCATTAACTGACGATGGAAAAAAATATGCAAAAGAAGGACTTCCTGAGAGAAATATATTAAATGTCTTAATTAAGGAAGAAGAAATTCCAATGAAAGATTTAGCGAAAAAATCTGGGATTGAAAATAAAGAGGTTAATATAGCTATTGGTTGGTTAGCACGTAAAAAATGGGCTAAAATAGATAAAGGTATAGTTAAGCTTACAGATTTTGGAAAAGATTTTTCAGATAAAAAAGGAAATGATGAAGAATTATTAGAATTATTAATTTCTTCTGAAAATAAGGAAGGTAATAATAATGAAGGTAATTCTAAAATTGATATTTCTGATTTAACTGAAGATTTATCTAAAGGATTAACTCAATTAAATACTCGTAAAAATCTCATTGAGAATATTAAAAACACTACTCATAAGTTTGAAATTCTTGAAAATGGTAAAAATATTCTTAAAAAAGGAATAGCTATTGAAGAAGAGGCAACTCAGCTTACTCATAAACAATTAAAAGAGGGGACATGGAAAAACTTAAAGTATCGTCATTATGATATTAATGCAGAATATCCTGAATTTTTCCCAGGAAAAGGACATCCTCTTAGAAGAATTATTGAAGAAATTCGTGAAGTATTTTTAAATCTTGGTTTTACAGAATCTAATGGACCTATTTTAGAATCTGCATTTTGGAATTTTGATTCTCTTTTCCAACCTCAAGATCATGCTGCTCGTGAAATGCAAGATACATTTTATATTAAAAAGCCTAAGGATACTAATTTACCAAATAATGATTTAGTTGAAAAAATAGCTAAAACTCATGAAGATGGTGGAAATACTGGCTCTGATGGATGGGGATATCAATGGGATAAAGATGTTGCAAAGCAATCAGTTCTAAGAACTCATACAACTGGTGTTTCTACAAGATTTTTATATGAAAATGAACCTCCTTTAAAAATGTTTTCTGTAGGTAGAGTATTTCGTAGAGAAACAATAACTTATAAACATTTACCAGAATTCCATCAAGTAGAAGGAATTGTTGCTGATGAAAGTATCACTTATAAAAATCTTTTAGGTGTTTTAAAAGAATTTTATAAAAAATTAGGTTTTGAAGTAAGATTTAGGCCTGCTTATTTCCCATATACTTATCTTTCAACGGAATGTGAAGTCTATTTAGAAGAAAAAGAAAGTTGGATAGAACTTGGAGGTTCTGGAATGCTTAGGCCTGAAGTATTAGAACCTTTAAATATCGATGTTCCAGTTTTAGCTTTTGGCCTTGGAATTGAAAGATTAGCTATGATTAGATATGATATTAGTGACATTCGAATGCTTTATAAAAGTGATATTAAGTGGTTAAGAGATATTCCACTTACTAATGGAATAAAATTAGATTAATTAATAAAATTATATTATAAATTATATTATAATTGGATTAATAGCTTTGATTAAATAGCTATTATTCAATTGGATTATCTTATTTTTATTATTCAATAAGTTTATAATATTCTCCATCTGCTTTATTAATAGGTTTTATAATATTTTTATTTTCAAGAGATAAAATAATATGATACATCCTAAAATCAGTGAGTTTTAAGTCACCATATAATAGATTGCCTTCAAGTATATATTTTGGAACAGTTTTAGTTTCATCTACTAAATCTCGTATTAATTGGAGTGAATTTTGTTCTTTTTCATCTAATTCTGCCATAACTACTTCTTTTCTTGAATTTACAGCAGTTATCTCTTTTTCAAAATCTGCTAATTTCACTCTTTTATTATCATATGTTATTAAATTTTTACTGTCTAATTCTGTTAAAATCTCTTTTAATTCATGTTCATATATTCCAAGTTCCATTTTAATTATATTTTCAGGAATCCCTTCATCATATTCTAAATTAAATATTTTTATTTGATTGAATACGATTTCTTCTTTTTTTGTTATGGTTATCATGTTTTCTATTTTTTTGTTTTATTTGTATTTTTAATTATTTTATTAGTTTTTTCTTATTAGTTTTTTTTCATTTTTATTATTTATTATTTTAATTATTATTATTATTATTATTCGGATGGAACTAATAAGCGTGCTGCAACTAATCTACATATGTCTGTTTTTGTAATAACTCCCACTGGTTTTTCAAAATCCATAGCTAAAAGTCCAGATACATCAGCTCGTAACATTAAATTAGCTGCATTTTCTATATTTTCTTGAGCATTGATTGTTACAACATCTGTTGACATCACATCAATTACTTTTTGACTGTTATTTTCTTTGTCTAAATCACTTAATTGGTTTAATACTCCAATAAGATCACTATAAGATAAAACTCCTTTAGGGGTTCCTTTTTCATCTAATACAAATAATCTTCTAACTCCATTTTTATACATTTTTTCAAATGCTTCAATAGGACTAGTATTTTCTGTTATTGAGATAACTTTTTGATTCATTGCTTCTTTAATCTTCATAATTCTCACCTATTTAATCGGAATTTATTTATACATTATTTTTACCAGTTATCTATTTAATTATTATCTATTTTTATAGTTAATAATATG
>JAISIQ010000094.1 GCA_031261945.1 Methanobrevibacter sp. | reverse complement strand
TTCATCCTAAAAGAAGGAGGAAAAGATATGAGCAATGATTTACTTGAAATGGATTATGAGTATGATTCTCAAGCAGACGCTTTATTTATTGAAAAGAAATCTGAATATGAACATAATCAATCTATTGAGATAGATACTGGCATAATTATGGATTTTGATGAAAAAAATAATCCTGCTGCTTTAGAAATTTTAGATGCTTCTAAAATATTAAATACAAGTAAATTTAATCTAATTAGGGATCTTCAAGGTGTTTTTACAATTAAAATTACTGAAAAAACTATATCTCTTGAAGCTAAATTCAAAGTTAAAGTTCATAATAAAGAACAAAATAGACCTCTAAATCCTAAAACTATCAATGAATTCAATATTCCTGAATCTGAAGTAGAATTAGCTATTACTTAATATATTAATTTTAAAACAATCTCGATTAAAGAAATAGGAGTAATAAACTGTTATTAGCAGATATTAGTTAAATAATTAATAAAAATAAGAAGTAATTAGCTAGCTAATATAAAGCTAGCTATTAGGCATACACCTTTTACACCAATAAATACATTGTTTTTTATACTATATAAATATTTATATTAAAAAGATTATAATATTAGTTGTAGGCTTGGTGAGTTAATAGCTAGTAAATACTGTTTGTTGAATAAAACAATACATTGTATTGTTAATTTCAAGGAAAGTACGAGGCATACACTAATTTTTACACCAAGTGTACATTAGCCTTTTACTTTTACTAAATAAGTAGGAGGTGATAGTATTGCCATTTGAAAGTATGCTGTCGCTTGTATTAGTGATAGTTCTAATACTCCGAAACGTAATAGCTATATACTTCCTAATTAAGTAAAGTTAAGGATAGTTACACAACTCACCAACCTACATTATGATTATAAATTTATATTATGCATTTATATATTTTATGCATATTTATCCCAATATTATGTTAATAAAAAATAGAAAAAGTAGTTAAAATGACTAGAAAAGCTAACAAAAACATTCATTTTTATGGTGGAGTAAATGAGATTGGTGGAAATAAGATATTAGTAGATACTAATGATTCTTCTAAATCTTCTAAATCTTCTAATTCATCTAATTCATCGCAAAATAATCTTTCTTCTTTATTTTTAGACTTTGGTATGAGTTTTTCTGCAGCAGGTAGCTATTTTTCAGAATTTCTTCAACCTCGGAAACTTAATGGAATAATGGATTTTGTTGAATTAGGGCTCCTTCCTAAAATTAAAGGAATATATAGAGAAGATTATTTAAAACACTGTGGAATTAATTCTAATGAAGAACCAGCTATTGATGGAGTTCTTTTATCACATGCTCACATGGATCATTCTGCATATATTCATCACTTAAGAGAAGATATACCAATTTTCATGAGAAAAGAATCTGAAATAATATTAAAAGTATTAGAAGAAACAGGTAAAGCATCATTTGCAGAAATAATGAATCTCAAAAAGAGTTTCCATTATGTTCCTAAAAAAAGGGGAGAAGGGTATAAACGCCTTACAGGAAATGATGCTAAAGTTAAAAGAGAAATAATTACTGTAGATCCATATTCTCCATTTGAAATTAATGGTTTTAAAGTTACTTCGATTCCTGTTGATCATTCTCTTCCTGGATCATCTAGCTATTTTTTAGAAAGTGATAATGAAGCTATTGTTTATACTGGAGATATTCGTTTTCATGGAAGAAATAAAGAATTTAGTGATAAATTTGTAAAAAAAGCTTATAAATTTAATCCAACTACAATGCTTTGTGAAGGAACAAGAATAAATGAAAGTAGTAAAGGCCTTGAAGAAGATATTGAAACTAAAGCTACTGAATTAATTAATAATCATAATGGTTTAGCTATTGTTAACTACCCAATTAGAGATTTAGATCGATTAATTACTTTTTACAATGTTGCAAAAAGCACTGATAGGATTTTAGCTATTAATACTAAACAAGCTTATATGTTAAAGCTGTTAGAAGAAGATGGAGACATTGAACAAGGAAAATATCCTAGTTTAAATGATGAGAAAATAGCTATTTACTTCCCAAGAAAAAAGCAAGGCTTGATTTCAGGAGAGCATTATGTCTGCTATGATGATGATTGGAAAATATTGAATCACGAGGATGAAGAAGTTAAAAAAGATTATGAAACTTGGGAAAGAGAATTTTTAGAAGAAGGCAATGTTCTTAATTATAGGGATTTACAAGAAAATCCAAATAGCTATATTTTTAGATGTGATTTCTTTGAACTTAAAGAGCTAATTGATATTAAGCCTAAAAATGGATTGTATATTCATTCAATGACAGAACCATTTAATGAAGAGATGGAGATAGATTTTAGAAGAGTTCAAAATTGGTTAAAACATTTTAATTTATTACCAATGCACTCAATGCATGTTTCAGGCCATGCTAGTGGAGATGAGATTATTAATATGATTAAAGAAATTAATCCTGAGAACTTGTATCCTATTCATACTACTAATATTGAGTCTTTTGATGTTTTAAGGGATTATGGTATTGAAGTTGTTTATCCTGAACTTAAATTATGATTTATTGAATTTTATTATTAAGGATTACACATTTTACAAGGAATTCTTTTTATTTTTAGTGTTAATAGCTTTTTTATTTTTTTACTATTTTTTCATTATTCTTATTATTATTAGGATATTAGTAATTATTAGTAATATTATTAGTATTATTAAAATTAGTAATATTATTGTTATTGGTGTTATTATTAGTATTATTAGTTATATTAGTAGTATTTTTATTATTTTTATTAAATTTTGGCATTTTTGAGGGTTTTATTTTTCATTGGTGTATTTTTAGAGGGTTGTGTTTTTTGTGTATGTTTTGTGTTTTGGTGTTTTGTGGGAATATTTATATATAATGTAGTTGTATATTGGTGATATAAGAATAGATATATTTTTTTGGTTATTTTGTACATTTTGTTTTTTTGTGCCTTCACTGATTTGTTTGTTTAAAGTTGATGATCGTTATGGTTTTTGTGATCTTTGACTGAAAAGGGTGTTGATTTTATTAAGTCTAGTGTGTTTGGAAGGTTATTGGGAATATTGATTCTTTCAACAGTTTTGTGCTTAGTTTATACTTCAGCGGTTTTTGCTGTTGAAGATGGTGGTAATCTTGATAGTGGCGAACATTTTGAGGTTGAAGGTGATTCTTTTTCAAATATTAGTGATGTTGTTGAGGAGATTGAGAAGGAATCTGTTAATACTCAGCCTAAAATTATTGAATTAGGGAATAAGACATATTATGGTGATAATAAAGTTATTGATGTGAATTCTAATAATTTGACTTTTAGGGGCCAGTCTAATGAGAATAGGGCAGTTTTGGATGCAAGAGGTTTAAGTGGGATTTTTAACATTATGGGTTTTAATGTAACTTTTGCTAATGTTAATTTTGTTAATGGGAATTCTACTTATGATTCTGTTGGTGCTTTGTCTGTTTTTGGGAATGTGTTTCTTGAGAATTGTTCTTTTATAAACTGTGGTGGTAAAGGTTTCGCTGCTGTTAATATTTTGAAAACTAATGAGTATTCGGGCTGGTTTTTAGATTCTGAAATTTCTTATTCTAATTTTAGTAATAATAAAGGTTCTGCTATTAAGTCTTATTATCCTGTCAATGTTCTTTATTCTAATTTTGTTAATAATGGTAATAGTGCGATGGTTTTGTATTCTGATAATAATTATATTTCAGATTGTGTTTTTAGGAATAATAATGCTTCTTCTTCTAATGGTGTGGGGGATGGGGGAGGAATATTTTTTGAAAACAGTATGGCTTCAAATGTTATGAATTCTATTTTTGAGGGTAATAGTGCTCGTAATGGTGGTGCTGTTTTTGTTAAGAATTCTGTGGTTACTATTAGGGATTCTAGTTTTTTAAATAATGTTGCTTCTTCTAATGGTGGGGCTGTTTTTAGTTCTTCTAATTTAGATATTTATAATTCGAACTTTGCTAATAATCGTGCTTCTTCTAAGCTTGTTATTTCTGTTCCTCGTTATGTTAATTGTAGTAATGTGGCTACTATTTCTGTTTCTTTGACTGGTGGTAATAATGTTTTGAATGCGATTTATAATTCTGGAGTCTTGAAGGTTGATGGTAAGACTCCTAAGCAGTCAAATAAGGTTTCTGGTCAGAATATAAAGTTGACTGTGAATAAGCTGAGGTATAGTTCAAAAACAAATTCTAATGGTGGTGCTGTTTTTAAGATTAATACTGGCAAGTTCGCAATTAAGTCTCATGAGGTAGTGGCTACTTTTTTGAAAACATCTTTGTATTCTCAATCATCAACTAGGTCTTTTTTGAAGGTTACAAATAAGAAGGTGGTTGTAACTTCAATTTTAAAGGCTAGGACTTATAAGAAGGTTGTGAAAGTTTATGCAAAGATCACTGTTAATAAGTATAAGAAGGTTTTAGCGAAGATTTCAACTAATTATTATTCTATTAAGAATGGGAAGTATGCTTTGTTTAAAAAGAAGTCTGTGAAAAATTGGGTTAATAGGTTGGTTGCTCGTTCTACTAAGTGGGTTTTAATTAATAATAAGAATAAGAAGAAGTATCGGTGGAATGAGCAGAAGAGGGTTACTTATTATCTTAAAAAGGGGACTAAGGTTACTCAGACTTTTTTGAATGGTAAGCGTATTGCTAAGAAGATTAATAAGAAGTATTTGTTTAAGACTTCTGTTAGTAAGAGGATTAGGTCTGATTGGACTAAGTATCTTGCCTCATCAACTGATTGTAATAAGAATAATCCTAAAATTAAGCGTGTTGTGAAAAAGATTATTAGTAGTATAAACCCGTCTAAAAGGACTGATAAGGCGATTGCTAATGGTATTTGGGATTGGATTAAGAAGAATATTAAGTATGATAATGCGGTTTATGGTGGTACTCGTTTTGGTTCGGATGGTACTTTAGATAGGAAGAATGGTAATTGTCTTGATAATACTCATTTGGCTGTGGCGATGTTTAGGGCTGCGAATATTCCTGCTATTTATGTGTATAAGGCGAATGTTTATGGTGGGGCTCATGTGTGGACTAAGGTGTATATTAATAAGAGGTGGGTGCATGCTGATACTTCTCTTAAGAGTGGTAGTTTGAGGGGTCAGTCTAAGTGGATTAAGGCTAAGGTTTTTAATAATGATCCTGATAATTCTTTTGTAACTCATGATTATATTAATCATAAGCATTTGAAAATTAATGGTGTTTGGTATTCTGTGAGTAAATCTATAGAGTATTCTGATGGGACTATGAAAACTGTTTATAAATTATTTAAAGCACTTTAATTATTAATATCCTATCATTACTATTTTCACATCTTTGATTTTTTGTGTCTTTACTATTTTCATGCATTTACTATTTTTTCATTTTTTCATTTTTTTATTTTTTTTATTTTTTTTTTAAATTAATTTTTTGTACTAATTTTAATTTTTTTAATTAACTTTTTATTAATAAATTTTAAATATACATTTTAAATATTTTAAAATTTATTAATTCTTTCCGCATAATTCTTATTTTTAATATTTATAATAGGATTATATGTTGTTTTTCTCATTAAATTTATATACTATATTTTTAATATATTATAATATATTTTCATATATCTAATTAAACAATAAATTAATAATATAATAAATAATAATATCTAATAATAAAATAATTAAATTAAAATAATTAAATTAATGATAAAAAAGTGTAATTAAAATTATAATTATATAATAAAATCTAATAAAATTAATAAAAGTAATAACATAAAAATTATTATATAAAATACAGATTTAAAATATAAAAACTTAAATATAAATTTAAAATTGAGATAGTTAGTTAGTGAAAATGCTGTAAGCTTATTTAATTATTTAAAATTATAATTACTTTCACATAATAAGGAAAAGGTAAAATGAGTGAAAACACCTACAATGATGATGATATTAAGGTATTGGAAGGATTAGAAGCTGTTAGAAAGCGTCCTGGAATGTATATTGGCTCAACAAGTAACCGAGGACTTCATCATTTAGTATGGGAAATTGTAGATAATTCTGTTGATGAAGCATTAGCTGGTTATTCTGATCTTATAAAGGTATTTATAAATAAAGATAATTCAATAACAATCATCGACAATGGACGAGGAATACCTACCGGAATAAACTCTAAAACAGGAGTTTCAACTATTGAAACTGTCTTTACAGTTTTACACGCTGGAGGGAAATTCGGTGGAGGAGGATATAAAGTTGCTGGAGGATTACATGGTGTTGGAGCTAGTGTTGTCAATGCATTAAGTAGCTTTTTAGAAGTTAAAGTTTGTCAAAAGGGATCCATTCACTCAATGAGCTTTAAAAATGGTGGAAAGAATAGTAAAGCATTAGAAGTTATTGGAAAATGTGATCCAGAAAAAAGTGGTACTGAAGTAACTTTCAAACCAGATCCAGAGATTTTCACAGAAACCACAAAATTTGATTATGATATCTTAAGAACACGTCTTAGGGAAATGGCTTTTTTAAACAAAGGACTCAGAATAATTTTAACAGATGAAAGACCCGATGAAAAAGTTCAAGAGGAATTCATATATAATGGTGGAATAAAAGACTATGTTAAACTCCTAAATAAGAATAAAAAACCTCTTAATGAAGATGTTATTTATGTAGAAGGAGAAATAGATGATATTATTATTGAAGTAGCTTTACAATATAATAAAAGCTATTCTGAATTAATTTATTCTTTTGTTAATAATATTAATACTCATGAAGGAGGATCTCATGAAGATGGTGTTAAACAAGCATTAACAAAAGAAGTAAAAAGATATGCTAAAGATAAAAATATCTTAAAAGAAAAAGATGAACCTTTCATTGGTGAGGATGTTAGAGAGGGAGTAGCTATGATTATTTCTTGTAAACATCCTAATCCTCAGTTTGAAGGTCAAACAAAAACAAAATTAGGAAATTCTGAGGTTAAAAAAATAGCTTCAAGTATTTTCTCAGAAGGACTCAGAAAATTCTTAATAGAAAACCCAAATGAAGCTAAAATAATAGCTGAAAAGGCAATAGCTACTTCTAAAGCAAGAATAGCTGCTAAAAAAGCTCGTGAACTAACCAGACGTAAAGGTGGATTGGAACTCACTACCCAATGGGGAAAATTAACTGATTGTTCATCTAAAGATGTAAGCGAAACTGAACTTTTTATTGTGGAAGGAAATTCTGCTGCAGGACCAGCTAAACAAGGCAGAGATTCAAGAATACAAGCTGTTTTACCAATTCGTGGAAAAATACTAAATGTTGAAAAAGCTCGTCTTGATAAAATTTTAGCTAATGAAGAAATTAGGAGCTTAATTACTGCTTTTGGTACTGGTATTGGGGATGAGTTTGATATTGATAAACTTAGATATGATAAGATTATAATCATGACAGATGCAGATGTTGATGGTGCTCATATTAGAACTTTACTTTTAACTTTCTTTTATAGATATTTCAAACCATTAGTAGAAAATGGTCATATTTATGCTGCTCAACCACCATTATTTAAAATAAGTCATGGAAAAACCAATAAATATGTTTTAAATCAAGAAGAACTTGATGAATATATAAATAGCTTAGATGAAAAAACTAAATATGAAATAGGTAGAATGAAAGGTTTAGGTGAAATGGATTCAATTGAGCTTAAAGAAACTACTATGAATGTAAAAACTAGAAATCTTCTTAAAATTGAATTAGATGATGCAATTTTAGCTGATGAAACTTTCCAAATATTAATGGGAGAAGAAGTAGCTCCACGAAGAAAATTCATTGAAGATAATGCATTAAATGTTAGAAATTTAGATGTTTAATCGTGTTTAAGTTTAAACTTAATTTAAATTTAAAATTTATATTTTATAATTAAATTTTTATATATATGCTTGATATTTTTATTAAAATCATTAAAATCATTAAAATTATTAACATTATAATTATTATAATTAGAAAAGATGAGGAATAAAATGGAGAATGAAACAGATAAAATAACTACAGTAAATATCTCTTCAGAAGTAAAAGATTCATTCTTAGATTATTCTATGAGTGTTATTATTTCACGTGCCATACCTGATGTTAGAGATGGTTTAAAACCTGTTCATAGACGTATTTTATATACTATGTTTGAAGAGGGAATGCTTCCTAATAAAAAACATCAAAAGTCTGCTAATGCTGTTGGTGCTATTATGGGTCATTACCATCCTCATGGTGATTCAGCTATTTATGAATCTATGGTTAGAATGGCTCAAGATTTCACATATAGTAACACTTTAATTGATGGTCATGGAAATTTTGGTTCTATTGATGGAGATGGGGCAGGAGCATACAGATATACTGAAGCTCGTCTTTCAAAAATCTCAATGGAAATGTTAAAAGAAATCAATAAAAACACAGTTGATTTTGCAGATAATTATGATGGCCAAAGAAAAGAACCGGTTGTTCTACCTTCAAGATTTCCAAATATTCTAGTTAATGGAAATATGGGAATAGCTGTAGGAATGGCAACAAATATTCCTCCACACAACTTAGGAGAAATAATAGATGGTTGTGTTGCATTTATTGATAATCCAGAAATAAGTTCTTTAGAATTAATGGAATATATTAAAGGACCTGATTTTCCAACAGCTGCTGCAATTTTAGGAGATAAAGGAATTAGAAAAGCCTATGAAACAGGTAAAGGCTCAATAACAATACAATCTAAAGTAGATATAGAAGAAAAAGATGGTAGAGAAAAGATAATCATAAGAGAAATTCCTTATCAATTAAATAAATCCAGTTTAATTATTAAAATAGCTGAGCTTGTTCGTGACAAACAGATTGAAGGAATAGCTAATTTAAACGATGAATCTACCTTAGATGGAATAAAAGTTGTTATTGATGTTAAAAAAGGATATAATGTAAATGTTTTATTAAATAATTTATATAAGAAAACTCAGCTACAATCAAATTATAGTATTAATCTTTTGATGTTAGTAAATAATAGACCAAAACGTTTGAGTCTTGCTGAAATCATATATCATTATATTGAACATCAAAAATCAGTTATCATACGAAGAACTAAATTTGATTTAAATAAGTCAGAAAAAAGAGCTCATATTTTAAAAGGTTTAACTATTGCTTTAGATAATATAGATGCCGTTATAAAAATTATTAAAGAAACTGATGCAGTAGATGAAATAAAGAAAATTTTCAACGAACAATTTGGTTTAACTGAAAAACAGAGTATAGCTATTTTAGATATGCAACTTAGAAGACTTTCAGGATTAGAAAGGAAAAAAATAAATGATGAACTAACTGAAATTTTAAATTTAATTGATGAACTTAAAGGAATTTTAGGATCTGATGAAAAAGTTCGAAACATTATTAAAGAAGAGCTATTAGATGTGAAAAAACGTTTTGCTACTCCTCGTAAAACCATCATTGATAATTCTACTCTTGAATTTATTGAAGATGAATCTTTAATTCCTGTTGAAGATATTATTATAACTTTAACTAACAGAGGTTATATAAAAAGTATTAAACAAGATACTTACAAAACCCAAAATCGTGCAGGAGTTGGTGTTAAAGGTATGACAACAAATGAAGATGATTTTGTTGAAGATATGATTAACATGACTACTCATGACTATTTAATGTTCTTTACAAATAAAGGAAAAGTTTATCGTTTAAAAGGTTATGAAATTCCTATTTATTCAAGACAATCAAAAGGTTTACCTATTGTAAATTTATTGCCTTTAGAAAAAGATGAAGTTGTTAAAAGTGTATTAAAAGTCGAAACTGAAGAAAAATCTAAATATTGTTTATTTGCTACAGAAAATGGTTTAGTTAAAAAAACAGCTCTAACAGAATTTTCTAAAATTAGAAAAACAGGGAAAATAGCTATTAAATTAAAAGAAAATGATTCATTAATCAGTGTTAAAAAGACAACTGGTAATGATGAAATATTCCTTGCATCTTCTAATGGTAAATCAGTACACTTTGATGAGAAGGAAGTTTCTCCTGCTGGAAGAAATGCTTCTGGTTTAATAGGAATAAGAATGGATGAAGGGGTTGTTGTTGGTTGTGAAATTACTAAGCCAGGACAACAAATCTTAACAATCACAGAAAACGGTTATAGTAAGAGAACTAACATAGAGGAGTATCGTTTGACCCATAGAGGGGGCAAAGGTAGTAAAATAATGAAGAAAACCTCTAAAACAGGAAATCTTGTTGCAATTAAATCAATCGATGATGATAATCAGTTAGTTATTGTTACTAATAATGGCATTATAATAAGATTGCCATTAGATCAAATAGCTATTAATAATCGTGTTACACAAGGCACAAGATTAATGAGATTAAAAGATGGTCAAAAGGTAAGTGCAATTACAACAATTAAAGAAGAATAGCTATTTCCTTATATCTTTAAATCACTTTTTTTATCTATAATTAATTTTTTAGGTTCTTTATATTTTTTTAATAGCAAAACTATCTTTTTTGTAATATGTTAATAAAGTGAGTTTATGGGTAAAATTTGTCCTTATTGTGGATGTGAAAATCAAAATAGCTTTAATTTTTGTTTTAATTGTGGAAAAATATTATATCCTGAAAATGAAAATAAAGAAGGTCTTGATTATAAAAAATTAATTATAATTAGCTATATCCTCACAATAGCTTTTAGCTGGAGCTGGATTCTTTTTAAATTAATTTTCAATAGCTTTGGTTTTGTTGCTTTCATTGGTTTATTTTTACCTTTCTATCTAATTCAATCTAACAATCCAATAGCTAAAAAACACGGCCTTATTCAAATAGCTATTTCCTTAATTGGGATTATTTTATCTTTTTTTAATATTATTAACTTTCTTTAATATTTTCAATATTATTAATATTATTAATCTCATTATTAGTAATTTTAGTTTTAGTATTGTTACTACTATTAATATTAGTATTATTAGTACTATTGATAATATTATTAGTATATTATTAGTTATAATTAGTTATACTATTAATATAATTAATTCTTAATCTTTTTAGCAATATTTTTAGCAATACTTTTAATAGTAATTTTAATAGTAATTTTTCTAATAATGATAATATAATGATAATGATAAT
>JAISIQ010000044.1 GCA_031261945.1 Methanobrevibacter sp. | reverse complement strand
AGGATATTTATATCTTATATTATTCGGATTTTTTATTTCTTCTAAACAATTATCACAAATAGCTAAATCTGGAGGAATAACAGAAGCACCAGAAAAATTAGAAGAACTTTTTAAAATTTCAAAACCATCATTATTTGAATCAACATCACAATCATCACAATCATCATAATTATCATAATCATTATAATCTTTTTTAGATTCATCAATCCATTGAAGTTCAATGGAATTTATTTTAGATATTGGAGGTTTATCCTTTTTTAAAGTTTTTATAAAGTGGTTAACATTTTTTTCATCTTCAAAAAGTATTATTTCAACCACATTTCCAAGATTTCTAACATATCCTTTAAGATTTAGAGCATTAGCTATTCTATAAACAGTTGGTCTAAATCCTACTCCTTGGACGGTTCCTTGAACTAATATCTTAGCTATTTTCATTTTTTCACTAAATTATTGTTAATTAATTATTAGTCAATTATTATTAATTATTATTTTACTAAATTAATTAATTAATTCTTATTAATTTTAGTTTCTTATTAATTTTAGTGATTCTTTTTATAATATTTCTAATTTTAATATTAAAAATATTAAATTTTAATATTAATTTTAATACTATTTCTATATCTCAGGTATATAAAAATTTATATGATGATGAATTTCATGATTATAATGAAAATTGTGTGGTATACTTGTAATATAGTATGTAATTTTTAATTACCTTTATAAAATTGATGTTAAAAAAACAACAAATATATGAAACTAATAAGAATATAATATCATATGAAAAGAAAAGAACAACTATCATAATAACAGATAAATAATAAATAGTATAATAGTGATACAATGAAAAAAATTCTAAAAGAGCTATTAGAAGAAAAAATAACTATAGAAGAAGCTGAAATTCTTCTTAAAACTAATTCAATATTAGAACTTGATGAAATAGCTAATTTTGATAAAAATAGAGAAAATAGAACAGGTTTTCCAGAAGCTATTTTAGCTCAAGGAAAAGAATATGAAGACCTAATAGCTATTATAAAAGGATATTTTAATGAAGAAGAATCAGAAAGAGAAAATTCAAAAGAAAAATCAGTTCTAGAAAAATCAGTTCTAATAACTAGATTAACAAAAAAACTATATTTAAAATTAGAAAAAGATTTAGAATATCTAAAAAATGAAGGATTTAAATTAAATTATAATCATAAAGCAAGAATATTAAAAATATCAGGGCCAAAAGCAATAGCTATTTCTCCAAAATATGGAAAAATTGGAATAATAACTGCTGGAACTTCAGATATAGCTATTGGAGAAGAAGCAAGAGTAATAGTTGAAGAAGGAGGATGTGAGGTTTTAACTTCATATGATGTTGGAGTAGCTGGAATTCATCGTCTTTTTCCACAAATAGCTAAAATGATTGAAGAAAAAGTTCAAGCTATTATTGTTTGTGCTGGAATGGAAGGGGCATTGCCTTCTGTTGTAGCAGGTCTTGTTGATGTTCCTGTTATCGGAGTTCCTACTTCTGTTGGATATGGTGTTGGAGGAAAAGGAAAAGCGGCATTATATGCAATGCTTCAATCTTGTGCTCCTGGAATAGCTGTTGTAAATATTGATAATGGATTTGGTGCAGGAGTTTTTGCTCTTACATTAGCTAAAAATAATAAATAATTAATAAATAATTAACAAATACCTATTAAATACCTATTAACAAATAGTTATTAATAAATAGCTATTATTATCATTAATTTAAAATGGTGTTAATTTTGATTTTAAAAGAATTTGATATTAATCTTCATAATTCTTATAAATTTGCTGAACTTAAATATTATGTAGATGAAAACATGTATTTGAAGCTATTTAAGGATAAGGAAATAGCTATTTCTGCTATTAAAGATAGATTAAAGTTAGAAATCAAGGAATCAATAGCTACAAATTCTTATGGAAAATTTGAGAAGCTTTATGCTTTATTTGAAGAAGAAGATTACGAAGAAATGGATATTAAAGGTATTTTAATATTATGTAAAGGAAAAAAACAAGGATTTTGGAAACATATAGGAATTTTGTTTAAGAATCTTAAATTTAGCACAGCATTAAAATTTCTTTTAATTGAAATCATGGATTATTTTACTTTAGCTAAATATGATGAAGAGGACATATATTTAGCAGAATTAGCTATTGATAAAAATCAAAGAGGTAGAGGTTTAGGAAAATTTCTTGTTAGTTCAGCTATTGAAATAGCTAAAAAAGAAGGTTTTAGGAAAGTTATTCTTGATGCTGATTTTAAAAATCCTGTTGCAAAAAAATTATATGAATCTATGGGGTTTAAAACATTTAATAAAAGTTCTATAGCTATTTTTGGAAAAAGAAGAGGGATGTATAATATGGAATATGTAATAAAATAGCTATTTCTTCTTAATTATTTCATTCTTTTTTTAAATTCATCTAATAAATCATCTAATGGAATTTTTTTATAAACTAAAAGCAATAATGTATGAAATATTAAATCTGCAGATTCATGAACTAAATTATCATCATTTTTAGAAGCTATTAGAACTTCAGCTGTTTCTTCCCCTATTTTTTCAAGAATTTTATCTTCAGCTATTTTATTAGAATCTTGCATGATTTTTGAGGTATATGAATCAATAGGATTGTCTCTACGACTTTCTAAGGTTTCATATATCTCTCTTATAATTTGTTCATTTGTCATTATTATTCCTTTCTTTCTCTTCTTTCTATTTTTTTTCTTTGATGATTGGTTTTCACACTTTCAGTTATAGCTATTAAAGGATGTTGATCATCATCAATAATTTCTATATCCTCAAATGTGTGAATTCCTGATTCATCAGCTGTTCTTTCCATTCCAAGTTTTAAATCTTTTTGTAAATCAATAACATAAGAATCGATTTCTTCCTGACCTAATTTTAGTGCTGCAACAGCACG
>JAISIQ010000048.1 GCA_031261945.1 Methanobrevibacter sp. | reverse complement strand
TCATTCATGTCGTTTTTAGATAAATAAACTTCTCCATCAAAAACAAGCTCTCTATTTCCTCTATCAAGATGATTTGGATGAAGAGGTCGCTTAATAGTTTCAGGAATATCTATATTAGATAATTCATCAAGATTAGCTATTTTAACTTTTTCTGGATTTGGAACAAAGAAATAACGATTAGCTATTCCTTCAAGAAGGTTACGATTAAGGCCATAGATCTTTTTCCAGCTAATAGCTGAATCCGACATTTTAACTCCTATTTCTACTATTAAATCATGAATAACTTTACTTTGAATTCCTCTTCTAGCTATTGCCCTAAGTGTTCCAAGTCTTGGATCATCCCAACCACTGTAAGTGTTGTTTTCAATTCCTTCTAATGCTTTTGATGTACTTAATTGAATATCTTCCATTTTAAGCCTGCCATAGTGAATAAACTCTGGAACATCCCAATCCATATGTTTATAAAGATATTCTTGTTTTTCACTATTTGCTAAATGATCTTTACCTCTTAGAACATGGGTCATTCTCATTAAATGATCATCAATAGCTACTGAGAAATTCATCATAGGATAAATTCTGTATTTAGTTCCAATTCGCGGATGTTCTTCATCTACAATTCTCATAGCTACCCAATCACGAATAGCAGGGTTTTTATGTTGAATATCTGTTTTAATCCTTAAAACTGCTTCTCCAGCTTCCATTTCTGGAAATTTTTCCCATAATTTCATATTTTCTTCTGGAGATTTTATTCTACACGGACATTCTTGACATTGATCTTTTAATTTCTTAAAATCTGCTCCTTGGCAGGTACACATATATGCAGCACCTTTTTTTATAAGTTTTTCTGCATATTCATAATAAATTGGAAATCTATCGCTTTGATAAAAAATTTCATCAGCTTCAATTCCAAGCCAATGAAGATCTTCAGGTATCATATCATAAGCTGGAGGATAGACTCTTTTAGGATCAGTATCTTCAATACGAATAATTAATTTTCCATTATACCTTTTTACATATTCTCCATTTGGTATTGCAGCCCTTGCATGTCCAATATGGAGAGGCCCACTTGGATTTGGTGCAAAACGCATTACAATATTATTATGAGAACCTGGAAGTTCAGCTAAACCTTTTTCATCAGCTTTTTTCTTTTTATCATTATTTTTGTTTGTTTCTGATGAATCAAAACCTAATTTACTTAATTCTTGGTTTTGTTCTTCAATAGACATTGCATTAACTTTTGTAGTTATTTCATTAGCTATTGGTCCAATCTCCTTTGCTCTTTTTCGAAGATCTGGTTCATTACTCATAATAGCTCCTATAAGAGCTTTGGGATTTGCGCTTCCTTTATGTTTAGCTGCATTTAATAATGCATATTTATAAATTGTTTTTTCTAAATCTTCCATATAATCACTATTTATTGTAATTTTCATTGTAATATTATTAAATCAAAGTAATTCTAAATTAAAGTAATTTATTTTATAATATCTATTTATCAAAATTATTATCTTAATCTTATTACCTTAATTTTATTATAATTTTATTATCTTAATATTGTTATCTTAATTTTTATTATCTTTATTATTTATTATTTTACTATTTTTACTATTTTTATTATTTTTAATATTATTTTTATTAGTGTTTAGACGATATAAATTAGTATTATTAATATTATTACTACTATTAATATCTTTTTTACTATTTTACTATTATAATTATAATCTATTAATTATATTATTATTATTAGCATTATTATTACTAATTATTAATAATAAATAATAATATAATATTAATTATAAATAAAAATATAATAAATAATGAAAAAATAATGAGAATGAAATAATGAGAAGGAAAATAGTGATAATGAAATAATAAAAAGGAGGTATTAAAATTAAAAACACAAATTGTATAAAAAGCCCAGAAGATATCGATTGGGAATATTTTTGGCAAGAAAAATTAGAATCAAAAAGAGGAAATATTGTTGGAGATGAAAAAGAAGGAAAAAATGAATGGGGAAACGAAGTAGAAAAAGAAAATAAAAAAGCTAGAATAAAAATAAAAGGAAAAGATTGGGATAAAGAAGCTGAAAAATTTGCTAAAAGATCAAAACAAGACGAATATCAGGAAAATTTATTTAAAAAGATGCGAATTGATAAAGAAGATTCAGCTATTGATCTTGGATGTGGTGAAGGTTCAATTACAATTCCTCTTGCAAAAATAGCTTCAAAAGTAACAGCTATTGATTCATCTTCAAAAATGCTTGAAATATTAGCTAATCGTTGTGAAAAGGAAAATATAAATAATGTAACTATTGTCAAAAAAGATTTAGAAGATATAACTGTTGATGATGTGGGAAAACATGATATTGTTCTTGCATCTCGCTCAATAAATGGAATTTATCCAATTAAAGAAACTCTCGCTAATATGAATGAAATAGCTAATAAATATGTTTATATAACTTTATTTGGGCCTAATAATTGGAAATTTGAACATGATTTTTATGATAGTATAGGAAAAGAATATTCTGAGTTTGCATCATATAGCTATTTATTCAATATTCTTATTGGGATGGGAATTCATCCTAATATTGAAAATCTTGAAATAAAAACAAATAGAACTTATGAAACTGTTTATGATGCTATGGAAAATGGAAAATGGAATTTAAATGATTTTACAGATAACGAAAAAACTCAACTTCGTAGCTATTTAAAAGAAAAATTAGAGAAAAATAAAGATGGAAAATTAGAAAATCCTGATGATAAAGCAGATTGGGTTTTAATTTGGTGGAAAAAAGCTAATAGGGAATAAAAATATTTAAAAGACTTTTTTTTTAAAAGATTTTTTTAATATCTGTGAGATTTATCCATTTCTCTTGGTTACGGTATTTAACTCGGACATTTTGATGTTTGATTTCTAATATTTGACTGGAATAGCTTTCTCCATTGTATTTGAATATTATTTCATCACCAACATTAATGATTTTACTTTCACCGTCGATTACAATTACTTCTCCCACT
>JAISIQ010000018.1 GCA_031261945.1 Methanobrevibacter sp. | reverse complement strand
AGGTGTATTAATGACTAAACAAAAAAAAATAGCTATTTATGGAAAAGGAGGAATCGGAAAATCCACTACTGTGGCTAATGTAGCTGCTTCTTTTGCAGATGATAATAAAAAAGTCATGGTTATTGGTTGTGATCCTAAAGCAGATACAACAAGAACAATTGTTGGAAAAAGAATACCAACTATTCTAAATACACTTAAAAAAAATAAAAATCCTAATAAGGCAGATGTTGTTTTTAATGGTTATAAAAACATTATATGTGTTGAAAGTGGTGGTCCTGAGCCTGGTGTTGGTTGTGCAGGTCGGGGAGTCATTGTAGCTATGAATTTCTTAGAAAAGCTTGATATTTTTAATAATAATAATAATGCTAATACTGATAATATTAAAGAAACTGATAATATTGATGTTACTATTTATGATGTTTTAGGAGATGTTGTTTGTGGAGGGTTTGCAGTTCCTTTAAAGGAAGATTATGCTGATGAAGTGTTTATTGTATCTTCTGGAGAGTATATGTCGTTATATGCTGCTAATAATATAGCTAAAGGAATTAAAAAATTAAATGCAAAACTTTCTGGAATTATTTGCAATTGTAAAGGAATTGAAAATGAAATAGCTATTGTAAATTCATTTGCAGAGAAAATCAATACAAAAGTTATTGGAATAATTCCAAGGAGTCAATTAATCCAAGATAGTGAAATTGATGCTAAAACTGTTGTTGAAAAATATCCAAATTCAGAAGAATCTAAAAATTATAAGATTTTAGCTGAAGCTATTTTGGAAAATAATAGCTATTCTGCTCCTAATCCTATGGAAAATGAAAAATTTGAAGAATTTTTCAAGAATTTTATTAAATAGCTATGTTATAATAGGTTATAACTAAGCTATAAATAAGTTAAATAGCTATTTAATAGCCAATTTAAATACCTAATTTAATTAAATAGATTAATTAATTTTAAGTTTATTAGTTTTAAGCTTATTAAAATAAGTTAAATCATGATAATCTATTGATAAATTATCATATGCTTTTTTTGTATATTTTATTCCATCTTTCGATTTTTTAAAATAAATTAGATGTGAATTACAATTACAATCAGAACAACCAAATTTAGGTATTTCATCTCCATTTTTAGCTATTGATTTTGCTAAATCACATTCAATTCTTTTCTCACCAATATTAAATATAATTTCTTCAATAGCTACATTTTTATTAGCTAAAAGATAATCAACATGCCAATGTATCTTTTTTTCATCTGAGAGATGTCTATTTAATCGAGGAATTAGTGAATTCATAGCTGAACCTATGTAAATATAAGTTCCTTCTTGAAATTCATAAGAATCATATATACTTCCAATTCTTATTTTGGATGATTTTTTCATAGTTATAATTAAACAATAGCTACCTTTCATTATTTTATATAATATTTAAATTCATATTTAAATTATTTGTCAATTTTATGTAAAATAAAAAGTTATAATAGTTAAGAAAGATAAATCTCATAATAATAATACCAATAATACTAATTATTAGTATAATAATAATAATTTATGATTAATACATTATACTTAATATTTTTTAATTAATATTTTATCTAATATTTAAGTTTTATAAGAATATATTTTATAAGAAGATATTATGAATTTTAAAATTAAAGCTAAAGGCCATCATAATATAAGTTCAAAGCATAAATCTACTTTTGAAATTACAAAAGATCCAAATTTAACTCTTTCTGGAGATTGCATAATCGGAATAGCTATGGATAAAACTATGAATGATTTTCCAGACGAACTTAAACAGAAAATAGCTAATGACAATGTAAAAATTAAAATAAAATTAAAATCTCCAAATAGTTATGATGAAATTATTGGATATGGACATAATGATCTTACATTAGATCATCCTACTGATATTGTATGTAGAAAAAGTAGCTATGTCTGTTCAAGAACACTTATGATTAATTCAAATAAAGCTTCTTCTGATTTAAATCCTAAAATAATAGCTGATTTGAAAGATGGAAATGATTTAGATTTTGAAATTATAATTGAATAATAACTAAATGAATATTAGTGCTTCTATTTTTAGAAAGTGAGGAAAATGAAAAATAAAGATATAAATCAATTAAAAATGAATTATAAAGTAGAAGGAAAAGGATTCCCTATTATACTAATTCATGGATTATCCGATGATTTAAATTATTGGAATTTTATATCTCCTAAAATAAAAAACCAATTCCAAATTATAAGCTTAGACTTAAGAGGACATGGAAAAACAAAAATAGGAAAATCACCTTTATCAATCCCCTTACTTACAAAAGACATATATAATTTACTAAATTATTTAAATATTACAAAATGCCACATTATAGGATTCTCATTAGGCGGAAACATAGCTATTGAACTTGCACTTACACATCCTAACCTTGTTGCATCACTTATATTAATATCAACATATGGAAAACCAGATGAAAATCTTAATAAATGTTTCCTAAAATTTAAAAATGTATTAAAAAATGGAGTAGAAGAATATATAGATACAATAATGCCATATGTACTTCCAAAAGAAATTATTGATTCAAATAAAAAAGCTCTCGAAGATATTAAACTTGAAAAAACCAAAATTTTAAATTGTGATAATTTAATTAAAACAATAGAAGCTGGAGAAAC
>JAISIQ010000116.1 GCA_031261945.1 Methanobrevibacter sp. | reverse complement strand
GTAATATTAATATCAACAGAATTCTTTGTTACTGTTATATTTATATTAAAATCATTAGGCATATCATAGTATTTTCGTGGCCTTCCTCTTACAATTTTTTTAAATGAAGAAGAAAGAATTCCTATTTCTTCCATAGCCCTGAGATGTTCAATAATAGCTTTTTGACCTATTTCAAGCTCTTGAGAAATTTCACTAACAAAACGTGGCTCTTCACGCAAAAGATTAATAATTTCCCTACGAGTTCTACATCCCATAACATCAAGAAGATCTTCCATATCTACATCTTCAAATGGAATCCTATCATTCAAATCATTTGAATTATTTAAACCATTCAAATTCTCAGGATTAAAATTTTCAAAACTTTCAGAACTTTTAATATTTTTAAAACTTTTAGAACTTTTAGAATTTTTTATAGAATTATTTGTCATTATTACTATTATGTATCGAAACATTTATATAACTTTTTGTTACTATAATAAAATGAGAAAGATAACTTTTTGTAACTTTAATATTTTTGAATTCATAACTTAAAAATAATGGCTATATTTCCCTCAAAATAGCTTATAAGAACTTAAAATTCTGAAATATTAAATTAATCTTTTTCAACAAAATAATAATATCAATATAATGCAAATAATATATAAATAGCTATATAACTAGCTATTTGCTATAATATTCATTATAATTAAGCTATTTAGAATAGATATTTAAAATAAATTCATTAATTAAATAATTACTAATAATTATAATATAATAATTAATAATTTAATTAATAATCAATATTATACTATTATTATTGCTATAATTGTTATTTATTATCCTTATTATTATCATTGTTAAATTAATAATTATAAAATTATATAAAGGTGGATTGATGGCTATTACTAAAGAAAATAAAGAATCAGAAGAAGATTCAGAAAAAAATAAAGGAAATGAAGAAAATAAAGATAAAAAAGATAAAGAATATAAAAAAGATAAAAAAGAAAATGGAGAAAATAAAGAAAAATCAAAAGGTGAAGAACTAACTAAAGAAATAGCTGAAGAAAAAATAGCTAAATTAGAAGAAGAATTAAAAAAGAAAAATGAGGAACTATTAGACTATGTTTCTCATGCACAGCGTCTTCAAGCTGACTTTGAAAACTTCAAAAAACAAAGTGAAAAGCAAAAGCAAGATGTTGTGAAGTTTGCAAATGAAGCTCTCATTACAAACCTTCTTGATAGCTATGAAGATTTAGAAAGAGCTCTTAAATCATCTAATACCAAAGAAGAGTTACAAGAAGGAGTAGAACTAATCTATTCAAAATTAAAAAATACTTTAGAAAAAGAAGGATTATGCGAAATCTCCACAGAAGGAGAAAAATTCGATCCATTTAAACATGAAGCTTTGATGGCTGAAAATAGCCCTGATCATGAAAATGGAGAAATAATTGATGAATTAATGAAAGGATATACTTTAAAAGATAAAGTTATCAAATATTCTAAAGTTAGAGTATGTAAAAAATAATATTTATAAAATAAAATTATTGAAATTTAAAATAAATTATAAAATTAATTATAAAATTATAAAATTAAAAAAAAATTAAAAAACTAAAAAATTGAAAAATTATAAAAATTAGGTGAAATTTATGGCAGAAAAGAAAGAAAAAATTATAGGAATTGATTTAGGAACAAGTAACTCAGCAGCAGCAGTTCTTGTTGGTGGAAAACCTACAGTAATCCCAAGTGCAGAAGGAGCTACACAATATGGTAAAGCATTTCCAAGTTATGTTGCATTTACCGAAGATGGGCAAAGATTAGTAGGTGAACCAGCTAGAAGACAAGCGGTTACAAATCCTGAAAATACAATTAGTGCTATAAAAAGAAGTATGGGTACTGATAGAAAAGTTAAAGTCAATGGAAAAGAATACACACCTCAAGAAATATCAGCATTCATCCTCCAAAAAATTAAGAAAGATGCGGAATCTTTCCTTGGAGAAGAAGTTAAAAAAGCTGTTATTACAGTTCCTGCTTATTTTGATGATAATCAAAGAACAGCTACCAAAGATGCTGGTACAATAGCTGGACTCGATGTAGTAAGACTTGTAAATGAACCAACAGCTGCAAGTTTAGCTTATGGTATCGATAAACAAGAAGAAGAGGAAGTTGAAATCATGGTATTTGATTTTGGTGGAGGTACCTTAGATGTAACCATCATGGAATTTGGTGGTGGAGTATTTGAAGTTAAATCTACCAGTGGTGACACCCAACTTGGTGGAACTGACATGGATAATACTATAATGAATTATCTTGCAGATGAATTCAAAAAAGAAACTGGAATTAATCTTATGGATGATGACCAAGCTGTCCAGAGACTTCGTGAAGCTGCAGAAAAAGCAAAAATAGAGCTTTCTACTACTTTAACAAGTGAAGTGAATTTACCATTCATTACAATGGGTGAAGATGGTCCTAAAAACCTTATTAATAATCTTAGTAGAGCTAAATTAGAAGAATTAGTTGATCCGATTATTAAAAAATGTGGAAGTCCAATGGAACAAGCATTAAAAGATGCTAAAATGTCTAAAAATGATGTTGATAAGATTATTCTCGTTGGTGGACCTACAAGAATGCCTGTTGTTCAAAAATTCGTAGAAAATTACCTTGGAAAAACAATCGAACGTGGAATTGACCCTATGGAATGTGTAGCTATGGGTGCAGCTATTCAAGGAGGAGTTTTAGCTGGAGAAATTAAAGATTTAGTTCTTCTCGATGTTACTCCATTATCTCTCGGTATTGAAACTATGGGAGCTGTTTCAACTAAACTTATTGATAGAAACACTACTATTCCTGCAAAGAAAAGTCAAATATTTTCAACAGCCGCAGATAATCAAACTTCTGTAGATATTCATGTTTTACAAGGTGAAAGACCAATGGCTGCAGATAATACTACTCTTGGTAGATTCCAACTTGTTGGTATTCCAGCAGCTCCAAGAGGAGTTCCTCAAATTGAAGTTACATTTGACATAGATGCAAATGGTATTATAAATGTTTCAGCTAAAGACATGGGAACTGGTAAAGAACAAGCTATTACTATTACAGCTTCAACAAAGCTTTCAGATGAAGAAATTGATCAAAAAGTTAAAGAAGCAGAAATGCATGCTGATGAAGATAAAAAGAAACAAGAAGAAATTGAAGTAAGAAATAACGCAGATTCAATGATTTACACCGCTGAAAAGACTCTTGAAGAGCTAAAAGATAAAATTTCAGATGATGAAAAATCAAATATTGAAAATCTTGTTAAGGAATTAAGAGAATTGATTCCTGGTGATGATATTGCAGCTATTAAAGAAAAAACAGAAGAATTAACTAAAGTTGTTCAAGAAATTGGTGCAAAAATCTATCAAGAAGCTCAACAAGCCCAGCAAGCTCAACAAGGACAAGGTGCAGATCCTACAGGAGCTGCAGGACAAGATCCTAATGCAAGTGAAGACGACGACACTATCGATGCTGATTATGAAGTCAAAAAATAGGTAAATAAGTAAATAGCTAAATACCAAAATAGCTAAGATAAAAATAAAATAAATACATATAAAGATATATATTAGTTAATTCTAATATTATATCTTAATTTTATATCTAATTATTAAAATTATAATTAGTAATGGAATTAATAATATTAAATTATAAAAATAATTATAATTATATAAAATATTATTAATATATTGAATATTTACTTATGAATATTTACTACTATGAATATTTTTACTACTATTAATTATAATTTTATTAATTAATTTTATTAATTATAATTTTAATTAATTTAATAGATTTAATGAATTTAATAAATTTAATAGATATTTTAATAGAATAGCTATTAGTTCTAAATTTACATATTTTAATAAACATATAATTAGTGCTATTATTACTATTATTATTAGTATTGCTATTACTATGGTTATTTATTACTATGGTTATTACTATTGTTATTGCTATTATTATTGTTATTACTAGTTGTTATTATATTATTATTAATTATAGATTTGATAGGTGAATAAATGCCAGAAAAGCGTGATTATTATGATGTCCTTGGAATAGATAAAGGATCAGATCCCAAAGAGATAAAAAAAGCTTACAGAAAATTAGCAATGAAATATCATCCAGATGTTAGTGAAGATGAAGAAGCTACTGAAAAATTCAAAGAAATAAGTGAAGCTTATGCTGTTCTCTCAGATGATGAAAAAAGAAAAACTTATGATCAATTTGGCCATGCAGGAATGGATGGATTTTCTAATGAAGATATATTCAGAAATGTAAACTTCGAAGATATTTTTCAAGGTTTTGGTGGCGGTAGCTTTGATATGGGAAATATTTTTGAAATGTTTGGATTTGGTAGTAGAAATCATGGAGGCCACGGCCCTCAAAGAGGTTCAGATGTATATATCGAAGTGGATATCTCATTAGAACAAGCTGCTACTGGTTTAGAAAAAGATGTGACTGTAAGACATTTTGTAACTTGTCCTGCCTGTGATGGAAATAAATCAGAACCTGGAAGTGAAGTTAAAGTATGTTCAACTTGTGAAGGTACTGGAGAAGTAAAACAAGTTACAAACACAATATTAGGTCAAATGATGAATATTAGGCCTTGTAGAGACTGTAATGGTGAAGGTAAAATAATCACAGAACCTTGTAAACAGTGTAATGGTAAGGGAAAAGTTAGAGAAGATAAATTTATATCTATAAAAATCCCAGCAGGAGTCGAAAATGGATCACGGCTTAGAGTCCCTGGAGAAGGAAATATAGGAGATCATAATGGAGGATATGGTGATTTAATAGTTCTAATAAATATTAAAAAACATGATCTTTTTGAAAGAGATGGAGCTAATCTTTACTATGACCAACAAATAAGTTTTGTTCAAGCAAGCCTCGGAGATACAATAGATATTCCAACTATTACTGGAGAAAAACTTGAACTTAAAATACCTGCAGGAACACAAAGTGGAACAGTTTTCAGACTTAGAGGTCAAGGAATGCCATTGATGAGACGAAAATCTAATGGGAATCTATATGTAACTG
>JAISIQ010000097.1 GCA_031261945.1 Methanobrevibacter sp. | reverse complement strand
TGATTTAATACCTCTAATTCCACGTTTTTTAGCATATGTTTTGAGTTTTTTATATGTTGGAATTTATTGGAATAATCATCATCATCTTATTAAAGCATCAACTAAGGTTTCAGGTAAGATTTTATGGGCAAATCTTATATTGCTCTTTTCCCTTTCTTTGTTTCCATTTACCACTGCATGGATGGCTGAAAATCATTTTGCACCATGGCCTACAGTATTTTATGCTATTGTTCTTTTGATGGCTGCTATTTTTTATTACTTATTACAAAAAACAATTATAAATAATGAAGATGATTGTTCTATATTGCAACAAGCGGTTGGAGATAATAAAAAAGAAAAAATCTCTATGATTTTCTATTTTATAGCTATTTTTACTACATTTATTCATCCTTTTATTTCTCAACTTTTATTTTTAGCAGTAGCTCTATTTTGGATAATTCCAGATCCAAGAATTGAAAAAGTATTAGATTAAAGGGACTGTCAAAAAATTCTATTAAAATTAATTTATTATAAAAAACATATAATAAATTAGTATTATGTCAAAAATTACTAAGAAAAACTTGAAAGAAAATTAAATAAAACTATAAAAAAAGTAAATAGTACAAATAAATTATAATCAATATTCAATTTCATCTAATGGAATTAATTTTGTTTTATAATATAATTTATGACATATAAACAAAACAACGAATATCATTATTGGTATAAATGAATATAATGTTGAATAAAAGTCTGTAGATATTCCATTTATTAAATAATATATTAACAGGAATAAACATGCTATTACTACTATAAGTGAACTATATGGATAGAATTTAGCTTTAAAGGGTAGTTTATCTTCATTATATCCTTGTTTAATAAATCCTTTTCTAAATCGATAGTGAGATAATGATATTAATGCCCATAGTAAGAAGTATGATGCACTTGCTCCTTGAATTAATATAATATAGGCGTAATGTCCTGTTGTTGAAATTATTATACAAATTATCCCAACAATCGCACTTACAATTAATGAGAAGTAAGGAATTCCTTTTTTGTTTGATTTTGTTAATTTTTTCGGTGCGAAGTTTTCTTCTCCAAGTGAGAAAAGAACTCTACTTAATCCATAAAATGCTGCATTTGCTGATGATATTACTGCAGTTAAAATAACAAAGTTCATTATAGAGCTAATATATGGTAAGGCCGCATGGTGGAAGATTAATACAAATGGGGATATTGCTACTGAGTTACTGGTATTTAAGAGGTATGGGGAAGTGTAGGGGATAATAATTCCTATTATGATTATTGTTCCAATATAAAATATTAAAATTCTTAAAATTACACTTCGAACAGCTTTGGGTATTGATTTTGATGGATTTTTAGATTCTCCAGCAGCTATTCCTATTAATTCACTTCCTCCAAAACACAGTGCAACAAAAACAAGAGAGCTTAAGAAAGAACTTAATCCTCCAACGAATGGTGCATCTTTATAGAAGAAATTACTAAAGTCTAGCGGATTTGCTCCAATAACTCCTGTAATTATGAATATGCCAATTATTAAAAATAAGGTGATTGTTACAACTTTAATTGTACTCATCCAAAATTCAACTTCTCCAAATACTTTACTTCCAAATAAATTCAGGATAAATATTATTAAAAAGAAGATTAAAGCAAATATCCAAAGGGGAATGTGTGGAAACCAGTATCTCATTATAATTCCGGATGACATTATTTCAATAGCTATTACACCTGCCCACTTATAAAAATACATCCATCCAACTGAAAATCCAATAGATTCATTAATATATTTCTTTGCAAAGCTTATTACTGAGCCTGATGTTGGGTTAAATGTTGAAAGTTCCCCCAGATTATTAATTAAAAAGTAAATAACCAATCCAATGATTAAATATCCAAGTAATGCTCCTCCTGGGCCTGACATTGATATTGTGGTTCCTGAAGTTAAAAATAACCCAGTTCCAATAGTAGAACCAATAGCTATCATTACAATATGTCGTGATGTCATTTTCCGTTTAAGTTTTATATCTTCACTCATTTAAAACACTTTTTATAAATAAGTTCTTTTTTTAGTAATACATAAGAATTATAGAATATATAAAATATATAATAATATAAATTATATTTATTTAAAGTTATATGTTTATGTGTTTAGTTTTATCTATTTAGAAAACTTTATATGTTACTTAGATACATATATGGCATTTAGATAATATCAATATTTTTATTTTATTGATATTCAATTGCATTTTAATTATATAGCGAAATTTACAAAGGTGATTTAATGGATTTTTTTGAAATTTTTAAAGAAAGTTTAAAATTCCCTATTAAAGATTTTAAATGGTTATTATTAGGGGTATTTTTAGTATTGGCTAATATTGGATATGTACTTGTTCAACTAGGTATTGGTAATAATGGGATAGTGGCTACAATATCTTTGATTATTGTGGTGATATTCTCATTAATTGTTTATGGTTATTTGTTTAGCATAGTTAAGACTACAATTAACAAGTCTGATGAGTTTCCAGAATTTAATATTTTAAATAATTTTGTGGATGGAATTAAAATTATTATTGTCACAATAGTTTATAATATAATTCCAGCAATAATATCCTGTTTTTTATTGGCAATTCCATTTGCAGAAATTCTTGCAACAAATTCTAAGACATTACTTGCACTTAATTCATCAGCTAATAATCCCGCAGTAATTACAGAACTTGTTAATAAAATATTAACTCCAGAAGTAGCAGCTACTTTCTTAATAGTGGTTATAATTTCTCTTATTCTCTTTATAATATTTACTTTACTTGAAACTGTGGCTGTTGCAAGACTTGCAGATAAAGGTAATTTTGGTTCAGCTTTTGCTATTAAAGAAGTATGGAGAACTATAAGCCAAATAGGATGGGGTAGATATATAGCTTGGTATATTTTAATGATCATTATCAGTTTCATAATAATGATTATATTTGGAATAGTAGGATTAATGCCTTACTTTGGATTAATAATAGCTTATTTAATAATATTTTCATTCATGGCTATATTTAATGCAAGATCTCTTGGTTTAATATATAATGAAAAGGATAATTAATTGTTTAAATATCTTGTATGATTTCATTCATATTGTTATTTAAATGATTTTTTTATTTTTTTTCATTTTTATCATTACTTTTTTTTAATTTCATATTTTTTATTTTATTTTTTTTAAATTTAAATAGGTTTTAGAGTATAATTAATAAAATTATTAATATTAATGGTGATAAAATGAAGGAAGATGTATTTTATGGAAAAGGAATGGCACCAATAAAAGAGGATTATCCTGAGCTCCATGAAGCTATTTTTGCTTTAAACGAAGCAGTTTACAGTGGAAAAAGCCTTGATTATAAAACTCAGAAGTTTATAGCTTTAGGAATAGCTGCTTCTAAATCAGATGAAAGAGCAACAAAAAAACAAATAAAAAGTGCAATGAAAGAATTTGGTGCAACAAAAGATGAAATAATGGATGTTCTTAGAATGGTTCTTTTAACTTCTGGAATGCCTCCATTTATAAAAGCAGTAGGTATCTTATATAATTTAGATGAATAATTAAATATTGAATTTAAGTTATAAATAGCTATACTTTCTAAATAGCTATTTTATTTATTTTTTGTTTATTTTTATTTGTCCTACTTTTGCTATTGTTTTTATTTTTATTTTCTTATTTTTTCTTTTAATTTATTGACTTTATAAATTAATTTCATAGAAAGCTTTTTATACAGTGATCAAAATATATTATTTTATCATCTAAATTTAAGTTTATAATTTAAATTTATTTTAAGTTTATACTTTGATGATGTAATTTAAATAATAAAACTCTTTTTGGGAAAATTCCCATGGATGTGGCCAATTTAAACTTTAAACTTTAAAATTTAAAGATTTAAAAATTCGGCTGAACAAGAGGTGTATTTTAATGTATAAGTATATAAGAGACGCATGGAAAAATCCAGATGAGTCTTATGTAAGAGAACTCATGTGGCAAAGAGCTCCTATTTGGAGACGAGAAAAAGTAATCCAAAGAATAGATAGGCCAACAAGAATTGACAGAGCTCGTTCTTTAGGTTATAAAGCTAAAAAAGGATATTTTGTAGTAAGAACAAGAGTTCGCCGTGGTGGAAGAAGAAAATCACGTTTCACTTCTGGACGTAAACCTAAAAGAATGGGTGTAAATAAGATTACTCCTTCTAAATCTATTCAAAGAATAGCTGAAGAGCGTGTAGCTAAAAAATATCCGAATATGGAAGTTTTAAACTCATATTGGGTATGGTCTGATGGAAAATTCAAATTTTTTGAAGTTATTTTAGTAGATCCTCAAAGTCCTTCAATTATCAATGATCCTAAAATTAATTGGATTTGTGATAAACAACACAAAAGTAGAGCTTTAAGAGGCTTAACAAGTGCTGGTAAAAGAGGCAGAGGTCTAAGAAATAAAGGAAAAGGTGCAGAAAAGTTAAGATAATTTTTATCTTTTTACTTTTTATTTTTTCTTTTCTTTTTTTGTTTAAATTAGAAAAACAAAAAGATTTTTCATTATTATTATTATTATTATTATTATTATTTTAATTGATACTAATTTTTATTATTTAATTTTTTGATTTTAAGGTTTTTTATGATTCATAATATTAGATATCGAGTTTTTGTATATGAAGATGAGGATGAAGCAGAAATTATTGAAGCTTTGTCTTATATTTTACCAACAGCTGTTCCAGATAAAGAAATAGCTGAAGGTTTAATGGAAAATCCAATTACTATTCTTTCTGGAAAAATAGCTAAAAAAAGAGAATTAAAAGACTTTTTTTCTCGTTTATTAGATGAGGATAATGTAGATATAGCTAAGTTTTCACAAGATCTTGATAAAAAAATAGATAAAAATGGTAATTTATTTTTAAGATTTTCAAAAAAAGCAGCAGCTAATGAAAAATTTGAAATTCTTGATTCTGGAGATTCAATTCATCTTAAAATTAAAATAGCTGCATATCCTGCTAAAAAAGAAATAGCTATTAAAATTATTAATGAAAATATTGATTTAATAGAATAGTAATATATTAATTATATTAATTAAAATAATATCAATAATAATATTAATAATATTAATCATATTTTTAAAGATAATTAAATTAAGGCAAATATTATGGATTTTTATGATTTATTTTATGATTTAAATATTAAAGGAAATCATTTTCAATCAGATTTAGCTATTATAAAAGAAGCTATTAGATTAAACTGGAATCATCTAACTTTAAGATATTCTCCTGAAAAGTTTAAGGATTTAAATTATAAGAAAGAGCTAATTGAAAATATAGAAAACATGGAAGAAATAGCTATTCCAAAAGATTTTTCCATTGGATTTGGTCTTGAAATCAATGTTAAAAAGTCAAATGATATAAGAAATAATATCAACAAATTTAAGAAAGATGCTGATCTTTTTTCAGTTTTAGGGGGAAATCCCAAAATAAATAGAATGGCTTGTGAGAGTTTACAAGTAGATATTCTTTCAAGACCTTATTTTAGAAGATATGATTCTGGTATTAATCAAGTTTTAGCTAAAGAAGCTCTTAAAAATAATGTAGCTATTGAATTATGTATAAAAGATATTTTAACCACATATTTATCCCATAGGGCAAAAGTAATAGCTAATTTCAGAGATATTATTAAATTATATAGGAAATTTAAATTTCCTTTGATCATTAGTTCAGGAGCATCATCAATTTTTGATATTCGTCATCCTCGAGATATAATAGCTATTTTCAAGGAAATAGGTCTAAAAGAAGAAGAAATTCAGGATTGTTTTAATAGTTATCCTCGAAATATCATTGATTTTAATAAAGAAAGAGAAAATATCATTGTTGTAGGTGCTAAAGTCATAAAAAAATAATTAATTAAAAAAATTAACTTAATAACTTTTAAAAATTAAAGATAAAATGAAGCTTAAAATATTACCTCCTACATTAAGGCCAAATTATAGATATTTGGCTTTAGATATAAAATCAGAAGCTATTTTAAATAAAGATGAATTAGTTTCAGCTATTTGGGATAGTTGTATTCGATTTTCTGGGGAATTAGAAACAAGTAATTTTATGTTATGGATTATGAGATTCTATGAATGTCCAAATGACTTTGATTCTAAACCTAATTTTTATAGATATAAAGCTATTTTAAAATCTCAAAGAGGTTTTGAAGAAAAAGTTAGGGGAAGTTTAGCTGCAATGGCTAATTATCATGGTAAAAAAATAGCTATTGCAACAATTGGTAAATCAGGAACTATAAAAGGTGCTGTAGATAAATTTATTTATTAATTATTATTAAATTATTTATCCTATTCATTATAAATATAAACATTATATTACTTCTATTACAGTTACTATTATTATTTTTATTACTTCTACTTTTATTTTTAGTTTTAAAATTATTATGAATTTGTAATTTTTATTAAATCAAATTTATCATCATTATATTTTTGTAACTTTTTGTAACTTTAATAGTAACATTTATAAACTATAAGCTTATATATATTTATATTGTATAAAAATAAGTTTATCATATTAGAATACTAAACCATGGAGGTTTAGTTTAATTTTTAGTTTTAATTTACAAAATATAAAAAATATAAAAAATTTATTATTATACGAATTATGATTATACATATTAAGTAAGATTAAATAAAATTAACAAAAATAACAAATTAATTAACTTAACAAATTAACAAAACGAGGTAAAAATTATGCAACCATTGCAAAATGCAGGATATGATAGAGCAATTACAGTCTTCAGCCCAGATGGAAGACTTTTCCAAGTAGAATATGCAAGAGAGGCAGTAAAAAGAGGTACTACTTCTTTAGGAGTAAAATCAAAAGAAGGAGTTGTTCTTGTTGTAGATAAAAGAACTACAAGTAAATTAGTTGAATCTAAATCAATTGAAAAAATATTCCAAATTGATGACCATATTGGAGCTGCTACTTCAGGGCTTGTTGCTGATGCAAGAGCTTTAATTGAGAGAGCTCGTATGGAATCTCAAATTAATAAAATCACTTATAATGAACCAATTAGAGTAGAAACACTAGCTAAAAAGATTTGTGATATGAAGCAAATGTATACTCAAAATGGAGGTGTCAGACCTTTTGGTTCAGCTTTAATTATTGGTGGTGTCACTAAAGGAGCATGTAAGCTATTTGAAACCGATCCAAGTGGAGCTTTAATTGAATATAAAGCAACAGCTATTGGATCTGGAAGACAAGCAGCTATGGAAGTATTTGAAGAAAATTATAAAGAAGATATTTCTTTAAATGAAGCTATTGAATTAGCTTTAGATGCTGTTTATGAAGCAACTGAAGGTAAAACAACAGCTGAAAGTGTTGAAATAGCTGTCATTGATAAAAATAGTAAAAAATATAGAAAAGTTCCAGAAAAAGAAGTAATAGCTCATGTAGATGCATTACTTGAAAGAAACAAAGATAAAGACAATGATGATAATCAAGATGAAAATGAAGTAGAAGCAGAATAATATTTCTGTTTTTATTTTTTATTTTCTATTTTTCAGTTATTTTTATCATTTATTTTTATTTAAGCAGGAGATTAAATAAAGAATATTTTCTTTTTTCCTTTTTCTTTTTTTAATAATAATGCTTCTACTATTATTGTTATTGGCATTATTATTGCTATTACTATTATTACTATTATTATTATTATTATTTCTTTTACATTTTCTTTTATTTCAATTCATTTTATGAAAAATAGGGAGGATATGGTTATGGTTAATGTTGATGAAGCAATTATTGCAAGATTGGAGTCTCATGGGGAAAAATTTGAGATTTTAGTGGATCCTGATTTAGCTGCTGATTTTAAAAATCCTGAAAAAGAGGGAATAGCTATTGAAGATGTTTTGGCTGTTGAAGATATTTTTAAAGATTCTAAAAAAGGAGATATGGCTTCAGAAGAAAGTATGAATAAAATATTTGAAACTACTGATCCTTTAGAAGTTGCAGCTATTATTATTAATAAAGGCAATATTCAACTTACTGCACAGCAAAAAAGAGATATGCAAGAAGAAAAAAGGCGTATGGTTATAAATAAAATAGTTAGGGAATCTATTAATCCTCAAACTGGTCTTCCACACCCTGCAAAGCGTATTGAAAATGCTATGGAAGAAACTAAAGTCAAAATTGATCCTTTTAAATCAGTAGATGAACAAGTAAAAGCTACCTTAAAAGCAATAAAAGTTAAAATTCCAATTAGGTTTGAAAAAGTTAAAATAGCTGTAAGACTTCCAGGCACTATAGCAGGTAATGCATTTTCTCATATCTCTAAATTTGGAACAATCATTAATGAAGAATGGCAACAAGATGGCTCTTGGATAGCCGTTGTTGAAATTCCTGGAGGACTTCAAGATGATTTCAACCATAAAATAGCTGAATTATCTGGTGGAGAAGGAGAAACAAAACTTATAAAGTAAAATAATTAAATAAGCTAATTAAATAGATAATTAATATTAAAAATAATTAATATTATATACTACTTATTAATGATATTATATTTGAAGAATATAAAGAATGAAATATATAAATGAAGTATAATATAATTTCAGATATTTTTATGATATTGTTATTGATATTTTTATAATTAGCTAAAAATTAATTTAATATTTTATAGGTATTTTATTGATTATTTTACTAATTTTCATAGAATTATTTTTATAAGCTTATTGATA
>JAISIQ010000037.1 GCA_031261945.1 Methanobrevibacter sp. | reverse complement strand
GTACCTGCTATAGTTGCAGCTGCGCCCATTAATGCGACAGCACCTAACGTTATAGGGTCCATATTTTCTTTTCCTCCTTAGTTTTTATTAAATTGATCATTTAATAAATTTAATTAATTAATGTAAATTAATTCATTCAAATTAATTTTTTCATTAATATTAATTTTACTAATTTTATTATAAATATTACTATAATTTTTATTTTTACTATTATTATGTTATTAATTATATTATTAATAATTATTAGAACTATAATTAGTAGAACATTTAGTTATAGTAAATTTATTTATTATATATTTATTATTAATCGATTAATAAATCTAATGCAATTATTATCAGCAAATATATCATTATAATCATTATTATAACAATTAGTACTAAATTAAACAGCTATATCAATAATACCAATACTAAAAACATTAATATTAAAAATACCAATTATATTAGTATGAATATTAGATAAAATTGTTTAAATATTGTTATAAATTTTATAAATCATCTACAATTACATAATAATTTTATTTTTCCCTTCTTTTGTTATTTTTTTATCTATTCAATGAATATTAGCTATTTAATAGCTATTTAGCTATTAAATTTAGCTATTAATCATTTAGGAATTAGCTATTTAATATAGCTTAGCTTTTTTGAATAGATTATTTATCTTTAATTCAATTAAGAACTAAAAAATAAAAAAATAATAGGTGTTTTCACACCTATTTAGCTGGTATAATAAGAGATCTTTCACCATCAGGCATAAATTCTCTTAATGCACCTTTTGCAATTTCAGCACGAGGTTGACTGAAGTCAAAAGATAAGTTCTTATCAGCAAATGCAATTTTAATTAATGGGTTAAATGCAAATGCGTCGCCTCTTGCAGCGTGAGGAGCTTGGGAAATACCTGCGTATTCACCTTGATGTCCTACGTTCATTGCGTAGTTAGGATAGTTTGGTCCTCTCATTTCAACTGGTAATCCTTCGTCTGCTCTTATAGAGAATACGTTGGATGCACCACATTGATCTTGTAAATCGTAACCATAGAATCCTAATCTGGAGTGCTGTTCTTTGTGTAAGTACATACCTAAGTACCATGCACTTAAACCAGTTTGAGCATTTCCAGTAGCGAAAGCTGTGGAACAACCAGCAGCAGCTGAAACAACAGAAGCTCTCTGGGAACCACCGAATTGAGTTTCAAGTAATGCAGGATATTCTTCGTATTGTTCTAAAGCATAGAAAGTTACTTCAGAACCTACATCGAGAACAGTATCCATATTATTTGGAGCATCACATAATCCACCGTATTTATCTTCGACATATTCTTTACCATAGTAAGTAAAGTCATCTAAGATGTTGTCAGTGTATGCTGCAGATGCATATTGAGTAAATCCGACTCCACCAGACATGTAAGAACCTAACCAAATTTGGTCGTAAAGTGCAGCAGCCATACCTACTACATCTAAAGTGGTTCTAACTGGGTCATCAGCATTAACTCTTGAAGATTGACAGATATCTGCCATGTAACCAAATGGAATTCCACCAGGTTCATTTTCTGCTCTAGCTCTTCTTACAGGTAAGTAAGTACCCATGTGAATAACTTCTGCATGCTTAGATGCATAAGCGATATCACCAGTAGCACCTTCACCTGCACACTGATTGTATGCAGAAATCATAGACATACCAAGTTGCATAGCAGACCATCTGGAAGTTGTACCTCCATCACAGACTCTTCCTACGATAGTAGGAATTCTTACAACTTGCCAAATTTTGCTTCCAACTTCTTTCTTAAGAGCTTCAGCTTGTTCAGCTGGGAACTCTTTGTTGATGTCTAAAACAAATGATTTATCAATTTCATCAGCTACTTCATCATCACCAGTGAATATTTTTACATAACTGTCAGCTACAAGTGCAGGGTTGGTTTCAACCATATGCTCTTGTACAACTGCTGCACCAGGCATAGCGTGGTTAACAGTTTCTAAATATTCAGTAATTGTTTCAGGAGTAACTTCTACACCTAATCTTTTTTCAAGAACAGTGTGTGCAGTATTTAAACCTACAAGAACAGTTCTTCTAATGTCATCCCACATTTGTTGGATAGCCGCGTTATTAATAAAGTGGAAATCGTCACCTTCAACATAAGTATCAGTTGTGGATACTTGGTAAGGCATTAAAGATCTTTGCCCTAATGGAGAACCAACATCTGGATTATATTGAGGGATTCCTCTTTTTGCAGCTATTTCTTTACCTTCTTTAGCAAATTCAGTTTTCCTTTCAGATTGTTTCCATCCACCTAAATTATAAAAGGTGGTGGTTTTTTCTTCTGGGGACTCTTTGAATTTTTTATTTAATGCTTCTATGAACTTTTTATCAGCCATAATAAACTACCTCCCTTATTCAGGGCAGAATCCTCCTTCGGATCTTGAGACGTGGATTTTGTGTAAAACTTCTACAGAATCTTTATCGTCTTTATAAGCTTCACCATCTACTCTGTAAATAGTGGTCTTTTTCTTAAGAGTTTCTTCATCTAATGGTTCACCAAGAACAACTGGTTCATCAAGTTCTTTACCAATTTGATCTTTTACCATTTCAACTTTACCAGTTGATTTATTGAAAATTTGTCTTCTGAGCATATCAAACATCACACCATCTTCATCAAGTCTTAATGAGTGACCGTGAACAGATTTACCTCTGATACCAGTTCTTGCAGTATCAAAGTATTCAGTTTCTAATAACTCTTTTGAAATTTTTTCGAGATCTCTTTCTCTTGCTTCAATAATTTGTCTTCCAGATAATGTACCTGCATCGACTCCTCTGAATCTATTCAAGTAAGATCTGGATCTTAAGTAAGGTTGAGCTGGAGCAAAGTACATTGAGTCGACAAATTGAATATATCTTACTCTGTCACCTGCTTTTGCGCCATCGATAGGCTCTACTAATTCTCTTACAATATCGTCAGGCTCATCCATTTCATCTAATGGTGGGTGAACACTTTTGTATTCTTCACCTGGAGCTCTGTGACCTAATATTTTTACTACACCTTCATCAGATATTTCTCTTAATTTTTCTAATTCATATTCTGGATCAGAAAAATTTCTTCTGTTTTCAGCTACCTGAGAAGTTCCTGGATAATATTGTGCCATAAATCATGCACCTCCTAATGCTAACTTAACTTTCCTAATAATCTCATCTAATTTCTCTTGAGAAGCTGTTTCTCCTCTAATAACCCCACTTACAATATTAACAATTTCGCCGTTGGTTTTGATATCTTTATCATTTGGCATTACACGAGATGTTTTAACACCAATTTTAGCAAAATCTTCAAAATCAACAGGATATTCACAAATGATAACCGCTGGTTTATTTACTTTTCTAAGAATTAACCGAGCTTTATAGATAATATGTGTCCTAACTCCACCTAAATGCACAACAAGTAGTTTAAATTGTTTCATCTGTTCAATTTCTTTATCAGTTAAACCAAATAAACTTCCAGTAGCACCTGGAGCATCAGAAGGGACGCCTCCACCTGCATTTAATATGATTGTACTTGTTAAAACATTGGCTTCTCTTAGTGCAAAGGTTATTTCACAAACAGGTTTTGTGATATGCCTTCTTCCTGGAGACATAGCTACTGCCAAAACATCACTTCCACATTCTGCAAAAGTGCCTCTTTGAGCAATACCTCCTCCTTCACCAAGACCCATTGTTTCTCGACAATCAACAACGTGAGTGCATCTACCTATCATAATTATCTGATAATATTATATTTGATAATATTATATTGAAGTATTGTATTAATAATTGTATTAATATTGATTAATATTGTATTTATATTGAATTATATTGTATAAATGGGTTTTAAATGATATTTACATCATTTAAGTTGTTATTAATATTGTTTGTTATTAATATTGATATTAATATTGTTATTAATCTCGTTTATTTTGTTATTAATCTTGTTTATTATCTTGCTCTTTATTTTTATCCATAATAGTTAATCTATCTTTGAGCTTGGCAGATGGATCAGTCATTCCAACTAAATCATCAGCAACTTCAGAATCTCCATATTTTATGTTGTCAGTGACAGTTTTTTGAGTTCTGATATATTTCCCAATGTTTATGTCAAAACCAAAAGGAAGATATTCTTGACAAATCTCTCTGATTTCATCAATTGTTTCTTCATTTGTAATTGCAACAAAAATACGGCCTGTTTTAACCTTAAGCTCAACTTCAACATCATTGACTATGATTTTTCTTCTATCGACATAACGAGGATCATCATTAGGATTTTCAGGCGGAAGCCTTGGTCCAGTAATAACCGTTTTTTTAACATCTTCTAGACTTTCAATTCCATTTAACAACTTTTCAGTTGTATCTGCCCCTAACACCCTATGAGGAAATATTTCTATATCCATTATTAAACTCCATTTATCGATAAAATTATTTTAACACATTATATACATTGTTATTATAGACATTATTAGATTAATAGATCAATAAACTTTAACAAATCATTAACAAATCAATTATCATTTAATAGATCAATTAGACTTATTTTGAGATTATTTAGATGTGATTATTTAGATGTCACCTTTAATATCGGCGGCTGCTTCCACTACATATTTAAGTGGTTCTCTGAATTCGTCTACACTACTAAATACTTCTTTAATTAACCCAGAAGTTGATTCTGGTGAGAAAAGTTGAGTACCTGCATCTAATGACATTGCAGCAGCAACACAAGGGATACAGAATCCTTTACTATGTCTTGTAACAACGTGGTTACCATTAAAGAGACCTGGGCCTCCTCCACCATAGATGGAGTGACTAAAGAATGAAAATCCTACAGCTACCCCTTCAGCTCTACCGAAATCTACACCAGGAAGACCTGTTGCAAATTCAATTGAATCATTGAAGTATAATAATGTGGATGGTACACCCTGAGCAGCTCTTGCAGCACCAGTATTTACCATAGTTGCAGCAGTAGCTCCAGCAGCAGCATAAGCATTCCATTTAGCTAAATCATTTGTATCGTATAAGTCAAATCCATTTAAGTCTTTTTCTACAGTGATTACTCCGTCTTCTTTAGCTCTGTCAATAGTTTCGTTCATTACAGAACCAACAGTACCTTCTTTAGCATTATCTTGGACTAAACCTAAAACCATGTTATCTGCGTTCATTCCTTGGTAAGCTAAACCTAATAAATGCATTCTTTCAAATGCACCAATAGCATCTCCCATTTCAAACATTGCTGTTTGTTCTAAAATACTTGAGAGTGAAGTTGCTTGTAAACTGTTTTTTAAAGTAGTAGCTACAATGTGGTTAGCCATAATATTTCTTAAAGCATAACCTGGGCCTTCAAGCTTTTGTGGAATGTCTAACATAGTTTTAATGTTAGATCCCATATATTCAACAGATTGTGGGTATCTTCCAAGAATTGCAGCTTTTACCATATTAGCATCATACATACTAACATCAAATTTGTTAATGATAGTTTGTACTAATGCAGTTGCAGTTGATAAAGTTGCAACAGAATATTCAGCAGCAGATTCTAATCTTGCAGTAGGTATTTGTACTAAAACTCTTTTTCCACCTGAAAGAAGTTCCACCTTAGTGTCATCTCCTTCAGTTACTTGGATCATTTTCTTTAATTCAGATGCAATTGCATCAGCGTTTGCTGTAATATCTAGGTCTAATTCTCTTCCTAAAATTTTACAAGCAGGTCCACCAACAGTTGCACCTTTTAAGGCGTTTTCTATACCTTCTAAGTCTACAGCTACAGTCCTTTTAACACCACTAACGATGCTTTTAATAGCAGGGTTCCGTAGTGGGCTTAGGGCTTCGATAGGTACATTAGATTCAACTAATGAGCCTCTATCGTCGTATAAATCGACTTTGTCATCAAACTTCGCCATATTTTCCCTCCTAACTAAATTTAGTTAATAATATACCATCCCAATACAAACGGTCATTTTTAAGTCCATATCAGGTATCCAACATACTAATTTTTTACAGTAGCTAGCTATTCGGTATACGAATTTTAATTTGATAAATATATATTATAAAGGTTCCTTCTAGGCTCAATTAGTAAAGTTTATAAAGGAGAAGATGACCTGAAATCAATAACATTTGAGGGAAAAAAAGTAATACTTTTAAAAACCATTTAATTCACTTATAATATCACCATAATGAATAAAAACAAATAAAATATTAATATTAGTATTAAAATATAGAATTATTAAAAATAAAAGAAAAATATAAAAGAACAATCCAAAATAAATAAGAATAAAAAGCTTTAAAAAATCAGATGAAAATAGATTTAATATATTAATAAAAAAATAAACAAAAATAAAGAAATTAAAGAAAAATTAGAATTTTGTTCAAAAAAATAATAAGAATCATAAGAATAAGTTAAAAAAATAAAAAAAATAAAAAAATATTAAAGAAAAATATAATAATAAAAAGTAATAATAAAAGTAATAATTTTTCAATGCAAATAATTAACAAAATTTAATTGAAATTTTAATTAAAAATTGATTAAATAAAATTAAGTAAAAAATATTTTTAAAAAATAGCTATTTATAAAATATGAACTAAATAAAAAGAATAGAATGATAATTAAAATAATAGAAGTATGATTAGAATAATAGAAGCATAATTAGAGTATAATTATAGTAACAGGACCTAATTATAGTATGGCGCAGTTATAGGCTATTTTAGCATATATTGGAATAAAAAGAGAATCACTTAGAAATCGCGGTAAGTTCTTCTCTTAATAAACCAAAAGGGTTTCTTCACTAAAAAGGTGTGATAGAATGAATAATAGATATAGACAATTAAAAGAACAATTAAGAACAATTAATAGAATATATCATTACCCTCCAATCCAATACCTCAGTAACTTAGCTATTAAACTTTCAGATTTTTATTTTTTAAAATCATAGCATAAGAGAGTGAGGCAGAATTAATTATATATAACCTAATATATAAACTTTTGCTTAGCTATTAGCTATTTTTTATTTGAATAGGGGAAAATTTAGCTATTAAATCAAAATTGACATCTGTTTTGAAAATTTAATTATGTGAGAATAATTGTTTTTAGAATGATAATTTTTAAAATAAATGGAATTAGCTATTGATAGAAAATAAAAATTAAAACTATGGAAATTATAGTTGTGGGTGTTATAGTTGTAAGTGTTAATAGTTTTTATTAAAGTAGTGATATTAGGAAATAGAGAAATAAAATAGAGAAATAAAATAATAAAATAAAATAATAAAAAAATAAAAAAAATAATAAATATATAAAAAATAATAAAATATATATTATATTTAATAAAAAAATAGCTTAATCTTAAGAAATTCTTTTCATACCAAAGAAATTAATAGCTTCTACTAATTCTCTGAATAATTCAAGTTCTTTTTCGATGACATTTTCCTCAGTTAAAGTTCCGCTCATTTCACCATCGACACTGAGCTTATCTGGACCTCTTCCAACAACTCTTTCTTTTCCATCTGCACTGAGAATTCTTTCAGCATCATCTTGATGAATAAAGGACCTACCTGGAATAATAGCTGATTCTTTAATATCAGCCAGATCTAAATCTTCTAAATCTTCCTTTGTAATGAGGCAAGCTATATCTTTTTTAGTAGAAACAACATTTACATCATCAGCACCAATTTTTTCAAATATTTTTGATATATAAGGAGCAGCTATTTTAGAAGTTATTATTGTAGCTTCACCAGTCACTTCTTGAATAAATTGAAGATAAACTTCATTTTCATCTTTAGATAGTGCGAAAGGAGCTCCTGTTTCTGGATCACAAACTGGTGTTCCTGTAACTCTTAAATTAAAATCTTTATTTATATCTTTTACAATTTCTTCAAATTCAGCTATTGGATGAGGATTTACATCTTTTATTATTGGTTCATTTCCTAAAATAAGCCCTTGATCTGTAGTATTTGCAAATCTCATTAAAATTAAAGCTTTAGCTCCCCAATCTTCAAGAGTAGAACAAGTCTGTCTAAGAATTTCGCCATCATTAACTCCAGGGATTAAAACTGTAGCAGCATGTAATTCTGCGCTTTCAGCAAATAGCTGAGCAGCTTTTAATGATTCTTCTGGAGCAGGATCTCCCATCCATTTTTCTCTAAGTTTTGGGTCGTCTGCAAATAATGTAAAAGTAACTTCATCAACTCCAGAATTAATAAGTTTTGTAGCTATTTGACTATCATCTATTCCTTTTCCACTTGTATAACCAAGATGCATTGGGATTTCAAATTGATGTAATGTATTAGTTAGCTCTTCTAAGTGAGGATAACAACTAACATCTCCCCCTCCACTTATATTAACTTTTAAATTTTTATCTTGTGGATTAGACATCATAAGTGTATTTTGAACTTCACTCATAACTAAAAAAGGCATTTTAAATTCGTTTTTAGTTTCTGTTACACCTTCACTACAACGTGAGCAACCTATAACTCCTGGTGAGCAATATT
>JAISIQ010000007.1 GCA_031261945.1 Methanobrevibacter sp. | reverse complement strand
CTAAAATAGCTGTTGATTTATTATTAATTTTAATATATGCAGTTAAATAGTCATTTGAGTCAATTTCATTAACATTTACAAAAGACATATCTACATATTCATTTTCATTAATTAAACTTTCTATCTCTTCTGTTTCAACTCTTTGGCCTCTAAGTTTAACCTGATTATCAATTCTACCTATAATTTTATAATCTCCATTAAATTTACGAATTGCTAAGTCACCAGATTTAAAAAACTTACAATTATCAATTTCAATGAATTTCTCATGAGTTAAATCATCAAATTTCCAATAACCACGACCAACACCATAGCCTCCAATTAAAAGTTCTCCAATAGCTCCATCTGGAATGAAATTACCATCAATATCAGCTATGCGCTCTTCAACATTGTACATTGGTTTTCCTATAACAATTTCATCTTCTAAAATCTTAGAATTGCATGAAATAGTTGTTTCTGTTGGTCCATAAGAATTATAAACTTTAAGATTTGGATATTTCTTTAATTTATCATATAAATCATCAGAAAATGCTTCACCACCAACAATAACAGAGTCAATATTATTTAAAACCTCATCAAACTCACTAACAGATAAATACTGAAGTAAAATAGAAGGAGTAACTGCAAATGTTTCGAAATTAGTCTTTTTAAATAAATTAACTAACTCTAAAGGATTTTTAGCCTCTTTTTCATTTGCTAAAATTAAAGTTAAACCATTAAATAGTGAGGTGAAGATTTCTTGATAAAATGGATCAAAAGAAACTGTAGTTGTTGATAATACTCTTGAAGCTTCTTTAATAGCTATTGCCTCAATATTATCATCAAATGGATATATGAAGTTAGCTATTGAACCTTGAGTAACCATAACTCCCTTTGGATTTCCTGTTGAACCTGAGGTGTAAATCATGTAAATTAAGTCATCTTCAGCTATTTTATCACTAACTAAGTTCAAAGCATCTTTAAAATTTGAATCTAAATTATTTTCACCTTGCTCTGTAAGTTCATCAATAGAAATATGATTAAAATCACGTGTTGCAGATTCTTCATTACTACCTTCAAATTTAACATCATTTTCTGTGATAATAAATTTAGATTCACTGTTAGAAATTATATAATTTATTCTCTCTTCAGGATAATGAGGATCAATTGGTATAAAGCAAGCTCCAACTTTAATTATCCCTAAAATAGTAGCTATTAAATTACTATTTCTATTTAAAGAAATAACAACCTTATCCTCAATTTCTACTCCTCTATCTATTAAATTCCCTGCAATAATATCTGATTGTTTATCTAAGTCTAAATAGCTTAACTCTTGAATATCACCATAATCACTGCTGATTAAAGCTATTTCCTGGCCATGTTCTTTAACTTGCTCTTTAAACAATTCATGAGGTAATTTTCCTCCAAAATCACGAATAGAGTAATTAACTTCTTTTGGAATAATTGAAATATCCTTAATTAATTGGTTTTTATCATGAATAAAGCTATTTAAAATAGTTACAAGAGAATTTAGAAAAGAATTAACAAATTCATCATTATACAATGAAGAGTCATACTTTACAATTAAAGAAAAGCTATTCTCTTCCTGCCAAATATTAAAAGAAAATGGATCAATTGGTGTTTCTAAATCAAGTTTTTCAAATGAAACATTTTCCCTATTTCTAATTAAACTACCTTGATAAACATAAGATATGTTTGATTTAATATTAAAATCACGTTTTAAATCCATTAAAGAATAATTTTGATGTTTTAAGTATTCATGAAAGCTATTTTTAATATAAAACAAGTAATCTTTAATATTTAAATTAGAATCTGTATTTAAAATAAGAGCAAAGGTATTAACCATCATTCCCATAGAATTTCTATATTTAGCATATTGTTTATTAGTTCTTTCATTAGCTATTGTTGAAATAATTAAATCTTTATCATACAAGAATTTATTTAAAGCTAAATTAAAAGCACCTAAAAATAAAATGTTAGGTGATAATTTTAACTCATTAGATAAGCTTTCAATCTTATTTAAGTCAAAATTTAATTGTTTGCTTTTTTCAATTCCTTTATTTGAATTGCTCTTATTTGATTCATTATCTTCTTTATTGATTGGAATGGAGGATTGACCTTCGAAATAATCTAATTTATTACTATAAAAATCATGTGATTCTTTATAAACATTAGAATTATTATTATTACTGTAACCACTATTAAGATTATTTTTTTCCTTTTCTTTTGCTAAATCAAAGAATGTAACTGTTTCTTCTTTAATTTCCTCATTATTTAAATATCTCAACAAATCATCAATTAATAGATCAGCACAAAATCCATCAAAAATTATATGGTGAATATCAGCAAGTAAGAAGATATTTTCTTTATCTTCATATATTTCAAAGCGATATAACTTGTCATTAAATAAATCAAAAGGTCTAATGAAAGATTTTATTGATGAATCCGTATATTTCTCATTAAAAATAGCTATTTCAATATTTCCATCAAAATAACAAGGTTTTTGATATATATTTCCATTTTTATTAACAAATCTGACATTTAAATAGCTGTGTTTCTTAATAACTTCAATAATTGCATTTTTCAAGTTCTCAGGATTTAAATTAGAATTTAAATTATTAGAACTATCAGCATTATTAAAATTATTGGATTTATTAGATTTATTAAATTTAATTATAAATGGAATATTATACATTAAGGAATTAGGATCTTCTAAAATTTCAAAATATAAACCTAATTGACTATTTGTAAGTGGAAAAAAAGAATCTTCTTCAATATCATCATTATGATTATTAATATTCCTATTAATATTCCTATTTATATGATTACTATTAATATTACTATTACTATTATTATTATTATTATTATTATTATTCTTATTTATATTATTGCTACTGTTATCAATATTTTTCAAGTAATACGCCCCACTACAAGCCATTAAAAACAAAATACAATTATTATCACTAAATAATTTATATATAAAGCATGAATTTTATGTTTGATCAAAATAATATATTATATAATAATATATCACTACTAATATAAATATTAAAATATTAAACTTAGTTACTTATCATATTCTAACATTAACATAGTAATATCATCAAATTGATTATTTTCACCTTCAAATTTTGTTATATTCTTTTTAATATTAATTAAAGAGTCTTTAATATTTAAATCTTCATTTAATAATGATTTTAACCTTTTCATGCCAAAAAATTCATCTTTTTGATTAATGGCTTCTGTTACACCATCAGTATATAAAAATAATTTATCTCCTTTATTTAAACTAATAGTATCCTTTGAATAATTTAAATCATCCATTCCACCTAAAACAAAATTTGCATTGGCTTTAACTTCATTTATTTGATTATTCTTATTTTTAACTAATGGTAAGTTATGTCCTGCATTAACAAATGAAAATTCACCTGAAGATATTGTTAATACACCAATCAAAGCTGTTGCAAACATACATTCCTCATTATCTTCACATAATAAGTTATTAACCATATTTACTACTTGTGATAAGTCATGATTATTTATAATAAGTGTTTTAATAAGTGTTTTTGTAATAGCCATAAATATTGCAGCTGGAACACCTTTGCCTGAAATATCTGCTATAATAATAGCTAAATGATCATCATCGATTAAAAAGAAATCATAGAAATCCCCGCCAACTTCTTTTGCAGGAAAAGAAACTGCATAAATATCAAATTCCTTCCGTTCTGGATAAGGTGGGAAATCTCTGCGAAGTAAGGCTGATTGGATATTGTAAGCTATATTTAATTCTGTGTTAATTCTTTCTCTTTCAGCTGTAAATTTCTCTAAATTAATCATATAATCTTTTAAATTTTGAATAAGAATTTTAAATGAATTAGAAAGCATTCCAATCTCATTATCCTTGTTTTCAAACTTGTGAATCTCTGATATTATAGATGATGCATCAGCTATCTTATTATTTGACTCAGAATACTTTTTACTAATTTTAGATAAGGATTCTAAAGGAAATGAAAAATCTTCTTCTAATTTATTTAAAAAGAAGACTG
>JAISIQ010000190.1 GCA_031261945.1 Methanobrevibacter sp. | reverse complement strand
CTTGTAGATGTAGGTTTTATTTCAAAAGAAATGCCTAAAGTAGGAGAATATGTTTCTCTAACTTATGATGGGAAAAGGATTTTAGGAATGATTGAATCTCTTGTTAGGGGAAGTGTTTCTTTAAATGGAGAAATTTATGATCCGGATACTATAGAAAAAATTAGGGAAATTGAAGGTGATGACTTTTATATCAAAGGAAAAGTAAGAATTCTTGGAGATATTGATGATAATCTTAAAATTCCACGAACTCCTGCTCCTCCTGGAACTGAAATTAAACTCGCTGATGAGAATATATTAAAAGAAGTTTTTCAAGTAAATAATTCTCTAAAAATTGGACATCTTATTAGTCAAGAAAATGTTGAAGTTAATGTAGATATTAATAAGATGATTTCTCGTCATTTAGCTATTCTAGCTATGACGGGAGCAGGAAAATCAAATACAGTTTCTGTTTTAATTGATGGTTTACTTGAATATAATGGATGTATGCTTATTTTTGATATGCATTCTGAATATGTTGGTGCTGAATTTAATAATGGTGAAGTTAATATTATTGATCCTATTATTAATCCATTATATATGTCTTTTGCAGAAATTAAAGGATTAGCTAATATTCCCTCTTCTGCATATATTCAAGAGAGATATTTTAGAGAAGCTTATAAAGATGCATCAAACCTTGCAAAAGAAGGAGAAGCTAATTCTCGAGATTTTGTTGAAATAATGAGAAGTGTTCTTCAAAAATGGTTTAACGATGAAATGTTTAGAAATAAAGAAATCAATGCTGCGGATAAAAATAAAATAATGGATGTAATTAATAAAGTTGATGATTTACAAAGTAAATATGATAATCTTCTTAATATAAATGCTGGAAATATTTTATCTCAAATAAAACCAGGAAAAGCAAATGTTTTGAATTTAGGGCAAACTGATGAATCTGCAGCAGAAGTTATTGTTAGTCATGTTTTGAGAAATGCATTAAAAAGTAGAAAAGCATTTATGCATAATAAAGAAGAAGATTTATATAATAAACATCTGGAATTTCCTGTTTTCTTTATTCTTGAAGAAGCTCATATTCTTGCTCCAAAAAGTAGATCTACAAATTCTAAATTTTGGATATCACGAATAGCTAGGGAAGGTAGAAAATTTGGGCTTGGTTTATGTCTTGTATCTCAAAGTCCTAAATCTATTGATCCTGATGCTCTTTCTCAAGCAAATAATATGATTATTTTAAGGTTAGTTGAACCACAAGATCAAAGACATGTTCAATCTGCAAGTGAAAGTTTAAGTGAAGATTTAGTCCAACAACTTCCTTCTTTAAATATTGGTGAAGCTATGATTTTAGGTCTTATGGCAAAAGTACCAACTCTTGTAAAAATCGATGAATTTAAAGGTCGTACTCATGGAGATGACATTGATATTATTGATCTTTGGAAATCCAAAAAATATGAAAATAAAAAAATTATTAAAGAACAAGAACAAGAATTTAAAGACTTAGGTGGAAATTATTAATAAAATTGATACTAAATTTTATAATAATACTGCTACTACTAATACTACTAATAATAATAGTAATATTAATAGTAATATTAATAATAATTTTAATAATAATTAATAATAGTAATAGTAATAATAGTAAGAGTAATAATAGTAATAATGATAATAATTAATTATATATTAATATATTATAATTAATAATAATGAGAATAATTATAAATACATAATAAATGTATATGCTAATTTAATTAATAAAGTTATAAATCACGATAATAAAGGGAAATCATGAAATTTGCTCATTTAGCTGACACTCATTTGGGATATCGTCAATATGGACTCTTAGAAAGAGAAGAAGATTTTTGCAATGTTTTTGAAGAAATTATTGATAAAATTATAGAAGAAAGAGTGGATTTTATAATTCATAGTGGTGATCTTTTTGAAACAGCTAAACCTTCACCTAATGCTCTTTTAGTATTCCAAGAACAGCTAATGAAGATTAAAAAAGCCGATATACCATTTTATGCAATAGCTGGAAATCATGACACAATCATGCGTCAAAATGCACTTCCTCCTCAAGTTCTTTATAAAAAACTTGGTCTTACTCTTATTAGTCCTAATAATTCTATTGTTAATAGCTTTTTTCTTAAAGAAAATAATATTTTTATTGGTGGAACACCTTTTATACCTAAATCTCAAGAAAATTATTTAAAAGATAAATTAAATCATCTATCCAAAGAAGCTAATAGCTATTCAGAAAATAATTCATCTAATGGTAATAATCCTAAAAAGATTTTAGTTTCTCATCAAGGAATTGATAAATATCTTCCATTTCAATATGAATTAGAAATAGCTGATATTCCAACTAATTTTAATTATTATGCTTTTGGACATGTTCACAATAGAATTCTTGATGATTTTGGTGAAGGAAAACTAGCTTTTCCAGGTTCAACTGAAATATGGAAAGTAAATGAACTTGCAGATTATAAAAAGAGAGGAAAAGGTTTTTATATTGTAGATATTGATGAAGATATTCCAGAAGTAGAATCTGTTAATATTGACCTTCCGCGAGAATTTATTTTAAAAAATATTGAATATAGTAAATTTACATCAGAAATAATAGAGTTAGAAAGATATATTTCATCATTAAAAAATAAACCAATTCTTAATTTAACTATTGAAAAAGGTAATTTCAATAGCTCTGATATTTATAAAGAATTAAATAAAACTTTTTCAAAAATTTGTCTTATGATTAGACCAAGCTTTAAAAGTGAAGATTTAATTAATCAAGAAATTCATATCAATGGAAAAGAATCATTAGAACCAAGAGAACTTTTAATTGAACATTTAAAAGCTTTCGAAAATGAAGATATTAGTAATTTAGCTATTGATCTGTTAGATTCTTTATCCAAAAATAAAATAGAAGAATCTGAAAAAATAGCTAATTCTTTTTATAATGAATATTTTGGAAACATACATAATGAATCAAATGAATCAATTTCTAAAACTAATCATGAATCTAAGTTTGACAATTTTCAAGAAACATTTTAAAAATGAAAAATGAAAAAATTTAACATTTAAACATTTAATAATCCAGTGATAAGATGATATTTACAAAATTACAGCTTAAAAATTTTAAATCTTATAATAATACTACTATTGATTTTAAACCAGGTATTAGTATTATTGTTGGTG
>JAISIQ010000065.1 GCA_031261945.1 Methanobrevibacter sp. | reverse complement strand
ATTCAGATAAGAGTCTATGCATCTTCCCCAACAATCAAATCAAATGAGGATAAAGTTTCAGCTGGTGGAAAAATAACATTACAAGTTAGAAAAAGTATAACTGATACATTTAATACATCCTATTTAACAAGTAAATTATACAATCCTGCTTTTTCTGACAAACATGTCTTTACTACATCAAATGTCCAATGGGTTTAATTTTAAAAGTGGATTTAACTGATTTTAAATACTTTGAAATATCTAAAAATAATATAATTATCTAAAATAAGCATATACTAAATATCAGGAATAATAATAATAATAATAATAAAAATAAAAAAAAATAATAAAAATAATTATAATAAATAGTAAAATAAATCTTTAAATTTAATAAATTGAGCTAATGTTTCATTTCCTATGATATTTGGCATTATAATAGCTACAACTATTCCAAAAATTCCAAATAATATTCCTATTGCCCATATTATCCGAACAGCTTCTTTTTCTCCAATTGGTTTTTTCAAAACAAACCTAATTAATGATTTAAATCCTTTATCAGGAATTATAAGTTTGCCATCATCATTAACCTCTGTAGGTTTATGTTGCTGTCTTTCCATAACTCCTGCACTATAAAACTTCATAGCAGCATCAATAATATTTGGAATTAAGATTATAAAAGCTATTAATTTCACTCTTCCAATAAACGCTATTGCAGCTATTGCAGCTCCAATTATTAAAGTCCCAGTATCTCCAGGAAATACTCTTGAAGGATGTTTATTATATATTAAAAATGCAATTAAAGCCCCTAACATACTCATGCTAATAATAGCTATATCATATTTTCCAAGGATTAAACAAGATATTGTTAAAGAAGTCATAGCTATTACACCAAGACCAGATTCAATTCCATTTAATCCTGCCAACATATTTGTTAAATTAGAAACAATTGAAAGAGCTATTGGAATTAAAATCAAATAAATAAGTCCTGCATTTGGTGGAGCAATCCATATTAAAGGAATTCCTGCTAAAAATAGCAAAATAAATTTTTCTTTGGAGGATAAAGTTAATAAGTCATCTACCATCCCAATTATTCCCACTAATAAAATAACAACTAAAACAATTATTAATTGAAAGGTTAATGAAGGATATAAATAAATTCCTGCAAATATTCCTATAATAAAACCAAATAATATCCCAATTCCTCCCATTTCGGCGACTATTGGTTTAGAAGTCTTATGAATATCAGTTCCCACAATATTTGCATTTTTAAGCTTATTTATTAATTTAGGCATTGTAAAAATAGTTATAATAAATGCTAAAATGCCACAAATAGCTGAAATTATAAATATTGTTAAATCAGGATGAATTGTAAATAAATTAGTCAAATTTTCACCTTATTTTTCACATTAAAATTTTTTGCATTATTTTTTCTGCATTATTTTATTGATGACTTATTTTTAATTATATTTTAATTATATTTTAGTTATATTATAGTTATATTATAGTTTATTTATATTATAGTTTATTCTTTTTATTATTAATTATATAATAAATAGTTCTTAAAGGAATATTTTCTTGTTCAGCTATTTTTTTTGGAGAAATTCCTTCTTTAGCTAATAATTTTATTTTATTTCGGGTTTCATTATCATATTTACTTTTTTTTCCTTTTTTTAATATTATCCTTTCATTTTCATCTCTGTCTTTCAGATAATAAACTGTTTTAATTGAAAAATTTAATATATTAGCTATTTCTGATGGAGTATAACCCTTTTTTATTAAATCCAAAACTTTATTTTTATCAGTATCCTTATATTTTTTCTCTGTATTCCACCCATATTCTTTTTTTATTTCTATTCCTAATTCTTTTAATGCTTCTAAATATTTTTTAGATATTCTGCCATATATACTAGGAGGGCAAGTAATTTCTTTAAGATTGGGATAGCTATCTATTAATTCCATGATTTTTTTAGAACTTAAAGTTTCATTAATATGAATCTTTCGAAGTTCTTCATTATTTTCCTGTTTCTTCATATTTTCCTGCATTTAGTTAATACTTTATCATTTTTTAATTAATTCTAAGAATTTTCTTGATTTATCACTTTTAGGAGTGTTTATAGTTTCAATATTTTTTAGTTCCTTTTTAACATTATTTTCACTAACATTAAATGTATCCGCAGTTATATCGGTATCAATGTCATGATTTAAACTTATAATAGCTGCTCCCAAAGCAACATAATTTATCACAATATTAGAATGTTTTATTTTCCTTTCTAAATTGAATTTTTTATTTAATAAAAAATCCATACCTTGTATTGGAAGAATTTTTTCATTTTCCTTAGTTTTAAGTATTTCAACTACCTTTTTATTTAATTGTTCAAAAGCTTTTCTCTGTTGTCTATCAATATCTATTCTTAAATAAGGGAAAGGACCACCATATCTTTTTCTTCTATCATGTGATGTCGTTAAATAATATTTAAAAATATCCCATAAGATTAATGTAGGAGCTACTTCTGAAAAAATATTTTTTTCAATAACTTTTCTTTGTTCAAGATTTTGAACTAATTTAGGTTTTAAATTTCCTCTTTTATCTACTAATTCAGCTATTTTCAACCTATTTTCAGTTTCATATCTTCGCCATTTTTCTAATGATTCTTCCTCTGTTATAAATTTAGGATTTTCTAGTTTTATTTCTCTTACTATTTTATCATATTTTTCTAATTTAGAAATATCTTTAATTTTTTCTTTTAAAATAGCTATTTTGTTTCTATTTATAATATCTTCAGAATATTTAACATAAGAAATAGCTAAAGCGTTTCTTGTGTGTTTATCATTAATAATAGTAGGTTTAGTCCTATGAAATTGTAAAAACTCTATCCTAACCTCTCGCCCATATCTTTTTCTTATTTCTTCTTCATAATTATCAACATATTCAGAATCTAAAGCAATTCTCTTCCTAATCCATCGTTTATTTTCTTTAAATCTAATTACTGCTGAAATAGTCTTAACCACACCTTTTCTTTCTTGTTTCAATATATTTAAAACTTTTTTAAACGCATCCCTTCCCCAATTATTTAATTGAGACATTAAAACCATATAATTTCCAGAAAGAGGAAGATATGGAATTATTTCTAAGTGGTAAACTCCCTTAGAATTAATTTTAAATTGAAATTCTTTATTTTTACAAGTACATTCTTGATTTAATTCAAAAAATTTAGAAGACTTATAAATTTTTGAACAACTTTCACATTTAAAAAGACCATATTCATCGAAATGGCCAATAGCTATTTTATGAGCATCAATAGCTGATTTAACTCTATCTAATATATTTTTTTTAGCTGTTGCTTTCATTCTAAAATGTTGCCCATGCCTACTTATTTCAGACATTTCTTCAAAAGCAATATCCCCACTAGTATTTGATCCATATTTACTTAAAGAACGATAGGGTGCTGTGTATCCTTTTGTTTCCATATCTTCTTTTATATTTTGTAATTTATCAATTCTTTGAACAAATCTATGGTAAACTGACTTAAATGTTTCTAATTTAGAAATATCTTCTAAATTTACCTTTTCATTTTGTATTTTATTTAAATACTTTTCAGTTTCATTTATTAACAAGGATTCATCCATTAACTTCACCGTGAGGACTTTTTTAATATTTAAACGAATACCGCCATTTTGTTTAAATACTAATGTTTATATGAATCTTATTTAATTCTTATTTAATTTTTATTTTTTATCCCATTATTTCATTATAATTTTTTATTATTCCTTTTTTATTATTACTCTTACTATTAGTGATTAGTAGTAGTAGTAGTAGTAGTAGTATTAATACTAATAATAATAGTAGTAGTAATATTAAATAGTAGTAATAGTAGTATTAACCTATTTCTAATTATATTAATTATATCAACTTTAATTATATTGTTTAATTATATTATTCTATTCTTAATTAAGCCATTCAATTAATATATTATATTAAAATTAATTAATTAGTCAATTAATTATGAAAAATTATCTTATTTTTTCACCAATTTTAGCATTATCTGGACTTAAAAGACCTACACTATCATCTGTTGCGAGTAACATCCCCTCAGATTTAACTCCAAATAACTTTGCAGGTTTTAAATTAACGATGATAGCTACTTTCTTATTTTTTAAATCTTCAGGAGAATATTTTTCAGCTATTCCTGCTACAACTTGAAGTTCTTTTTCTCCAATATTTACTTTTAATTTTAATAGCTTATCTGAACCTTCTAT
>JAISIQ010000167.1 GCA_031261945.1 Methanobrevibacter sp. | reverse complement strand
CCTTTGTCCTGCATACTTTCTACAGCACCCACAGCTTCTCCTCTTTCATTCATTAAAGGATGTTTTTGTTTTATAGTTCCACTGATAACTTCAATTCCAGCTATTGCTGGTTTATTCTGACGAAATATAAGATTTGGAATGATTCTGATTTTTCCGGGTTTGATTATTGCATCAACCCATCTTTTCTTTCTTTCTTCTTCTTTTTGATTCATCCATTCTTCATACTCTTCAATAATTTGATAGATAACATTTCCTGAAAATAATTTAATATGAGAATTACATAGTTCATCATCAGCTTTAGGATGTACTTTAACATTAAAAGCTATTATTACTCCATGATTAGGATCTTCTTGTTTAACAATAGAAGCATTAATCACATCTCTTCTTGATACATCACCAATTTCAGCTGTTCTGATTGGAATATCCATATTTTGAAGAAGATTAACAACAGCCTCAAGCGAACCTAAAGTATCTGCTTTTACCATAACTCCATTATCATTAGTATGAATAGTAATATCTTCAAGCTCTTTTAAGATTTCTTCTTTAACATGATCTCCATTTCGACTTACACGAAGAGGTGAACCAGAAACTACATCTTCAAGTTTAGGAGCTACAATTTTTATACCTGCAGCTGCTACAACTTCATCAACTTTTTTAAATTTTTTCTTTGAGTCTCTCATTTCCTCAAGAGGAAGAGGACGTAAAATGGATCTGATTTTTGTGGTTAAAACATCATCTTTTTCAAGTAAAGCTATTTCATCATCATGTTTTAAAATACCGTCATATATTACTGTGTCGATTGTTACTCCAAGACCAGTTTCTTCTTTTATTTCTAAAACCGTTCCTTTAGCAGGAGAATCTTCTTCTATTTTAAGTTGCTCAGTTAGATATTCTTGAGCAAGACCAAGAAGCATAGCTAAAAGTTCAATTATACCTTCACCATTTTTAGCACTAATTGGAATAATACTTATTTGAGAAGCAAAATCACTAATACGATCAAAACGTTCAGATTGAAATCCTTCCTGATGTAAAATTCCTACAAGTTCATAAATCTTTTGATCTAGCTCTTGTTGTACACTTTGAGCTTGTTCAACAAATGATTTTGAAAATGAATTTAATTCATGAGTTTCCCAACCGAATATTTTATCAATTTTATTAGCTGCTACAATAAATGGAGTCTTATACATCTTTAAAATGTTAAGAGCTTCGTATGTTTGTGGTTTGAAACCTTCATTGATATCTACAATAAGAATAGCTAAATCAGCTAAAGCCCCACCACGTTTTCTAAGACTTGTGAAAGCTTCATGACCAGGAGTGTCAATAAAAAATAATCCTGGAATTGTATCTTTAATAGTAAGCTTATCAATAAAATTACCACATATATTATCAACTGTAGCTATTGGAATTTCTGTAGCCCCAATATGCTGAGTTATACCACCTGCTTCTTTTAAAGCTATTGTGCTACCTCTTATAAAATCGAGAAGTGTGGTTTTACCATGATCCACATGGCCTAAAACGGATACAATAGGAGAACGAATCTTCATATCTTTATATTTTGAATTTATTTTTATTTGTTTATTTGTATTTAATTTGGGTTGATTTAATTGATTTATTCATAAATCCAAGAATTATCAACTAAATCATAATCACAAATTTCATCTTTATCAAAGAAAAGAGGTATTTCTCTTTTTGCAGATTCTGGTGCATCAGAAGCATGGATAATATTTCTACCCATATCAATTGCAAAATCTCCTCTGATTGTTCCAAGGTCTGCTTCTTTTGGATTAGTTGCCCCTACTATTTTTCGGATAAGTGAAATTGCATCTTCTCCTTTAATAACCATAGCAAGAGCAGGAGATGAAGTGATGTATGAAACTAAATCATTGAAAAATGGTTTATCTTTATGTTCACCATAATGTTCTTTTGCAAGACCTTCATCAATTTGTATTAGCTTCATAGCTATTATTTGAAGACCTTTCTCCTCAAATCTTGAAAGGATTTTACCCATAAGACGTCTTTGAGGAGCATCAGGTTTCATCATAACAAAACTTTCTTCCATCATTATTTCAACACTCACTCTTTGACCCATTTAGTTTTTCTTGGAATTCTTCCAAGCTTAATCATATTTTTTTCACATTTACTACTACAGAAGAAGTAGATAGATCCATCTTTTTTAACATACATCTTACCTGTGCCTTCTTCTATTTCTTCTTTACAGAATGAACAATTTCTCATGTTCTTCACCTTTAGATTAATTAGAATTAATAGATAAATTAGGGATAATAGCTATTAATTAACTGGTTATTAATTATTAACTACAATTAATTAACTGCTATTAAATAGCTAAATTTAGCTATTAAGGAGTTTTAATCTCCTTAGCTTCTCTAATTGTGTCCAATAACATCAAAATATCTCCTTGTCTAACTGGACCCATGATATTTCGAGTTAATATTCTTCCTTTATCTCTTCCATCGAGGATTCTGCATTTAACTTGCATTACTTCCCCAGTCATCCCAGTTCTTTTTAAAACTTCAATGACTTCTGCTGGAGTTCCTTCTTCCATATAATCACCTGTTAAATAAAAACGAAAGGATCTTCCTTTCTAAACAGATTTTAAAATAATCAATAAAAAGTAGTTACTTAATTTACTTAATTTATTCAATATTAATTAGCTATTAGTTAGCTATTAATTAAGCAATGGAGTAATTAAGTATTGAACTTAGTAATGAACTTATTCTTTAAGTTCTTGAACTTTTTCAACTACTTCTTTGACTAATTCTTCACCTTCACCAGCATCGACAATAGCAGCTGAAGCAGTACCTACATTAAGTCCTGCAGCTCCACCGACTTCTTCTTTGGTAGATAAGTAAACATAAGGAATCTCTTTCTCTTCAGCGAGAACTGGTATGTGTGCAACTATTTCTGCAGGATCAACATCTTCTGCAATTAAAACAAGTTCTGCGTTTCCTCTTTCTATAAATTTAGTTACTTCATTAGTGCCTTTAGCTACTTTTCCGGTATTTCTAGCTATTTCTAAAGCTTCTTCTGCTTTATCAGCTATTTCTTCAGGTGTATCAAATTTTACATAAATTGCTTTTGCCATATTATTTACCTCCTTTTTCATCTGGGATTGCCATGGCTTTTTGCTTTTGACAATATACCCCATCCATCAGCAAATATTATAACTGCAGTTAGAATAAGTATTATATAATTTATCTGCTGTTATAATAAATACACAATTGTAAAATATACAATTGTATTTAATCTAAATCTAAAACTAATATTAATAATAGCTCCATTTAATAATGCAGCATATTTATAATTTATATAAATTAATATAAACAATAACAATATTAATACAATTAATATAATCAATATAATTAAAAATAAAAATTTCAAAAATAAAGAAATATATTAATGAAATAATAGTCTTAAGAAATAGACTATATTAAATATATTTTTATAGTTTATAAAGGTTACTTTTTAAAATCAAAATGAAATTCAAATCAAAATAAATTAAATAAAAAAATCAAATTAAAATGCCACATCAAAAAATTAAACTAATAATCTTAAATCAACTAATATTAAATTAACTAATATTATAATAATATAAATAAAAATATAAATAAAAAATAAAAAAGTAAAACTAAATAGTAAAACTAAAAAGTTTTACTTATTTTGTATTTAACTGCAAGTTTTAGTAGCTAATTTAATATCTTCTAATTTTACAGTTTTTCTATTAGCGTGTTTTGCGAAACCGACTGCTTTTTTAGCAATATCATTTCCACATTCTTCGATAGCTTCAGCTAATGCTTCTTTTGCACCGTCACTGACTCTGTCAGCACCAGCGTTCTTTAAAATTCTCCCGATAGGAGCGATTGGTAATTCAGTTTTCATATTTATCACACCATATATTTTATTATTTAAAATTGCATTATAATAT
>JAISIQ010000141.1 GCA_031261945.1 Methanobrevibacter sp. | reverse complement strand
TCTAAGAGCCTACTTCTTTCATATTTGAAGTCTCCAGTATATACCATATTATGTTGTCCATCTCCGATATGCATATGGGACATTGCAGAACCAAGAATATGCCCTGCATTATGAAGTGTTAATCTTATATCTGGGGAAATATCTGTTACTTCTCCATAATCAAGAGTAATTGTATGTTTTATACTTTTTTGAACATGCTTTACATTGAAAGGAAGAGGATCGTCTTCTCTGTGAGCAATATCAATATGATCAAGCTGCAACAAAGTCATAAGATCTCTTGTAGGAGTAGTACAATAAATAGGTCCTTCATAACCATAATGATAAAGATAAGGTAAAAATCCTGTGTGATCTAAGTGAGCATGGGATATAATAACAGCATCAAGATCATCTATTGAAAATTCAGGAACATTTAAAAATGGATAAGCACTTTTATCATCTCCAGCAACATTAACTCCACAATCTAACATAACTCTACTGTTTGGGGTTTGAAGAAGCATACATGATCTCCCAACTTCTTTAAATCCACCCATTGAAGTTAATCTTGCCCATTCATTTTCATATTTGTTTCCTTGATGAATTCTTTTTCCTAAATCTTGTAAAATCTTTTTTCTTTCTTTACTGTTTTGTTTAAGAGTGTTTCTAACTCTTTCAATTATTTCAGAAGATATTGGGGGAGTTCTTAAAATTTTTGGAGCCCATCCTGTGTTCTTAACAATTTTTCTTGAAGTTACTCCGTATTTTCCAATAACTAATCCTGGTTTTTTAGCTTCAATAAGAACTTCTCCAGTAACTTCATCAAAAGATATGTTTGTGATTTTTGCTTCTTCTGGAACAATTTCATGAACTTTAGCAATGGTTTTTTCTGGATCTAATAATACACTTTTATCAGATCTTATTATGATTCGTTTTCTCAGATCTTTAGCTAAGGTTCTGATTAAATCTCCATTGTCAGTTATTATTTCTGGATTTTTAGTATAAATAACAACTTCCGGACCTTCAAATTCAATTTTAGCTAATTGAACTCTTTCTGGCAATCTTTGTTTTATTGCCTTTTTAATATCGTCTAAAATTTCTGAAGCCATATAATCACTTTAAAAATAGATGTATAAAAAGATTTATATGAATAATCTAATTAATAGCAATGTTTTTAAATTTAAATAATTTTTAATTCATTGATTATTTTATAAAATTAGTATAATAATTAAGAATTATAATAATTAGGAATCGTAATAATTAAGAATTTTTATTCATATAAATCTTTTAAATACATATAGGAATAGTATAATGCTTAATAATAAAAATATTTTAATGAATACGATTATAAAGTATAGATATATTATAAAATATAATTTATAAAAATAATTTTATAAGATATAACTTTATAAGATAAATATAGCTTTATAAAAGTATATCAATATGTAATTTATTTATTATTTATTAAACATTTAACTTATTTCTTTTAATTTCGCCTCTACTTTTTCTTTTGCCAACATTTCAAATCCTTTGTCTTTAGTAACAGTAGCTACTAAAATACCATTTCCAGAATATGTGTCACGTTCCATAGCAGACTTAATAGCTCTAATGGCTATTTCCACACCCTCATCTACAGTAACTCCTTCTTTAACTCTGTCTTCAAGTACACCATAGGAAAAAGTAGAACCAGAACCTGTGGATATAAATGAATCTTTAATCATACCTCCTGCAGGATCAAGAGAATAAATGGAAGGGGTTCCATCATCATCTACTCCTCCAAGGAGAGTTTGAACATATAAAGGAGATGAATGAAGTATATTTGAAGCTAAAGCTGAAGCAGATTCAATGCTTATGTTTTCTCCATTTCTCATTTTGTATAATGATGTTTCTGCACTTATAACTTTCATTAAACTTTGTGCATCAGCAACAGATCCAGCTATTGTAGCTGCAATATGATCATCAATTTTGAATATTTTTTCTGCTACTTTGTGAGCTACTAAATTTCCCATACTAGCTCTTCTTTCACTAGCAAAGACAACACCATCTGTACAAGTAATACCTACGGTGGTAGTTCCTTCTAATGTTTCCATTGTTTTTTTGTCATTCATGAATAACACCTCGTTATTAAATGTCATTAACAAATATCTATATACTATAAATATTAATGCCAATAGTTATTAATGCCAATAGTGACACAATTAACGCATTAACATAATTAAATTAATACAATTAACATAATCAATATTATTAACACAATCAACTCTATTAACACCATTAACAATTTAACAATATTAACAGCATTAAATGCATCGTTTATAGAATAAATTATAGATAATTAATAATATATAATCAATATAATTAAAAATTAAATAATATTAATTAAAATAACATTAATAGCATAACTAATAGTATTATTATTTGTTTATAAATTTGATTTATAATTTGATAATTTTTAGTAAGTATAATAAAAATTAGTAAATAGTTATTTTTATTAAATTTTGATTAATGATAAATTAAAATAAATAATTTATTCAAATAATTCATTCAAATAATTTATTTTCAAATAACTTATTTTTTAAATATATTTTTCAACTATATAAATATTTTCTATATTTATGAACCTAAATTATTAATATATAAATTAATAAAATATTTAATAAAAAAGTTAATATTAATAATAGAATTACTAATTAAATTACTAATTAAATTTGAATTATCTAAAATTTATATAAGAATAATTAAAAGAAAAATATGTTATAATTTTTATTATGTTGTTTATTATGTTTGTACTATATAATAAACTTTACTATTTTTAAAATTTTTATATTTTTATTTATAATTATTTCATATAATTTTATTTCACATAATTTTAAAAATATATGATTTATCATAATAAACTGAATCATGAAATGGAAAGAAAAATGAAATGGAAAAAAATTGGAAATATATTATTAGTAGATGATAAATTCCCATATTCTGATAAAAATAAGGAAGATCAATCAAAGGAATCAAATCACTCAAAGAAATCAGATCAGTCAAAAGAACTTAAAGAGCTATTAGTTAAACATAATGTTAAAACAATAGCTAAAATTAAAAATATTTCAGGAAATCTTCGCCAACCAGAAATTGAGCTACTGGCAGGTAATCAAACAGAAACAATTCATAAAGAAAATGGGTCTTTATTTAAGTTAGATATAGCTAAAGTAATGTGGTCAAAGGGAAATACAACTGAAAGAATGAGAATAGCTAAACTAATTGAAGGTGGAGAAATAGTTGTGGATATGTTTGCAGGAATTGGTTATTTTTCAATTCCAATAGCTATTCATGGAAATCCGAAGAAGGTCTTTTCAATTGAACTTAACCCTGATTCTTATACATATTTAAAAGAAAATATAACTATTAATAAAATTCCTTCTCAAAAGATTGAAGCTATTTTAGGAGATTGTGCTGTTGAAGCTCCAAAGTTATCTGCAGATAGAGTTATTATGGGATATGTAAAAACCACTCATAATTTTTTAAAACCTGCTATTCAATGTTTGCGTAAGGGAGGAATACTTCATTATCATGAAACTGTTCCAGAAAAGATAATGAATGAAAGACCAATAAACAGAATAAAAGAAATAGCTATTGAAGAAGGAAGAGATGAGGATATTGAGATTTTAAATAATAGAATTATTAAAAAATATTCTCCGGGTGTTGTTCATATAGTTGTAGATGCAAAAATTTACTAATTTTATTTTACTAAATTTATTTTACTAATTTTATTTTTATAATTTTATTTTTATTTTTATTTTTTTATAATAAATTATAAATAATCTATAAATATACTAAACTTAAATACTAAACTTAAAAGAATAAAAAAAACAAATAATTCATTAATTTTGATTTTCATGTTGAAAATAGCTATTCTAACTGATGGTCCTTATGGAGATAGGGCATATCAAATAATAAAAAAAGAGTTTGATACAGAATTCATACACTTAAAAGCTCCAAGCGATAAATTTTTTGATGAGAAAATTGAAATTCCAAAAGAAGCTATTGAAAAAATCGAAGAAGCTAATATAATTATTTCTTATATTTCTCATATAGATCTTGTTTTAGATATTGTAGATAAATTTTCAGATAAAGTTGATTGGATAATTATAGCTTCTTGGAGAGGAGAGGGGCTTAAAAATCAATTAGAATCAAAAGGAAATGTTACTTGTTCATATATAATGTGCGAACTTGAAGATAATGGCAATCCTATTTATGATGAATTTGTAAGTAAATTTGGAAAACCAATTTTAGAATTCATATTAAATGATAATAATGAAATTGAAAATATTGAAGTTATAAGATCATCTCCTTGTGGCTCTACTTCTTTTGTTGCTGATTTTATAGCTAATAAATATAAAAATCAAAATATAAATAAAATAGCTATTGACGATTTAGCTCGAGAAGCAGGACTCAGAATACAACATTATCCATGTAGAGCAGGGAAAATAAGGCTATTTTCTGATGAAGAATCTAAAAAACAATTAGCCTCAACTTTTCATAGTGATGCATTCAAAAGTGCAAAAGTGCAAAAGCATAAAAATAAAAATAGAAAAATAAAAGAATAAAATAGCTAACTTAGTTTATTTTCTAAACTAGAACTTTTATTTAAAAGATTATCATTTAAATAGCTATTATTTATATATTTTGGATAAATAGCTAATCTTTCTTTTAATCGTAACCCTGCATCAGTAGTTAAATCTTGAAGATGATCTATCTCAGGCCACGGGGCTTCTGGATTTACATAATCTTTACTTATTGGAGATACTCCTCCCCAATCATCTGCTCCACATAATAAAAATACTTGGTTTGTTTCATAATTAAGATTTGGTGGGACTTGAATAGAAACATCATCAAATAATAGCTTAGCTACACAAGTTGTTCTAACCATATCTAATAAACTTGGTTCTTTTTGATTTTCCATAGGTATTCCGGGTTTGGATTTGAAATTTTGAATAATTATTTCTTGAATATGGCCATATTTATTTTGAAGTTTTTTAATCTCAAGTAAAGAATCAGCTATTTCTTCTTTTGTCTCATCAATTCCTATTAGAATGCCAGTCGTATAGGGGATTTTTAATTTTCCGGCATTAGCTATTGTTTCAAGTCTAAGATCTGGATCTTTTCCAGGACTATTTTTATGAGCTATTGTATTCATAAGACGTTTTGAAGAAGATTCTAACATCAAACCCATAGAAACATTAACTTCTTTCAATAATTTTAAGTCAGAATATTCCATAATTCCTCCATTGGTATGGGGGAGTAAATTTGTTTTAGCTATTGTAGATTCGCAGATATCATAAGTATATTCAATCATATTAGAAAAGCCTTTTTTAGTAAGCTCTTCTTTAACCTTTTTTTCATGGTCTGCTTCTTCTCCAAATGTAAATAATGCTTCTTTACAATTATATTTTTCAGCTATTTTTAGATCTTCTATTACTTCATTTTTTTCTTTTAGAATAATAGCAGTTTTATCATTTGGATCCTTTTTAAAGGTACAATAACCACAATAATTTCTACAAATTTCAGTTAAAGGAATAAAAACATTTTTAGAGTAAGTTATAATATCGTTTTCTCTTTTAGAATTAGCTTTAATCATTAAAGAGTTAATATTAGCTTGTTTAATGTTCAAGAGATCTATAATTTCTTCTTTTTTTAAGTCCATTCAAATCCCTAAAATTTATGATAAATGTTTTATTTAGCCTTGTTCATCATCTGAGACAACAACTTCTACAAAAATAGGACCAACATCTGCTTTATCTTTCCACATAAAAATAAATATTGCAGCATGGGCTAAATTAATTAATTTAAATTCAACAGCTACATTTAGTTCTTCTAATGATTTTTTCATTCTCATAATTCCATTAGAATCCGTATCACTATTAATTGTAATATTTGAACGAATCTGTTCATCCATTCTATTTATTAATTTTGAAGCTTCTTCTGAGATAACATCAACTTCAGTTCCATCAAGAAGTTCTACTAATTCATCTAATGTTTTTTCCATATCTGCAATAGGAATTTCTTTTACTGATGTTCCTCTAACAATAAGAAGCATTTCACTATCTAATGCTGCTCTTGATCCTTTAAATGCTTCTAAATGTTCAATGACTTTTCCTGCGATTTTGTGTAATTTTACCATAATATTCACCAATCATTTTTTAAGAGGTATAATATTTGTTAATAGCTATTATATTTCTTAATAGCTATTTTATTCCATTTTGAATTTCTTCTTTTAACTCGCCCATAGTAGCTATTTTTTCAGCAAAAGCATTGTGGCGATGGATACTCTCCTCATTCACTTGGCGAACTGTAACTAATGTGTCATCTGGTAAATGAGAATAATTTTGAATTATTTTTTCAATCATATTTCTAACACAATCTTCTACAAAATAAGGATGTTTATGGGCTTCCATAACAACTGCATTTTCATCTGGTCTTTTTAATAGCTCACAAACAGGAGAACTCATTGAATCTTCTATTATCTGGATTATATCCTCTCCCCGTACTGTGTGGTTACCAGTTACCTCAATTAGTATAGTTCCCACGCCTCTTTGATTATGTGAAGCGAAACTAACAGTATCTAATACTTTTTCTACTGTTTCTTCATCTAAAAACTCTAATAGCTTTTGTTTATCTGCTTCTTTAACAGATTCTTGTGCACAAGGGCATACTGTCATTCCAACGACTTCTGCACCAATACTTTTACGTATTGTAATTTCATTAGCATCTTCATTATTATTTTCATTATTATTTTTATTTTTATTATTCTTATTTTCTCTATAACCAACAGCATTAGCTATTAATTTGGTCATTTCTTGTGTTTTGTTTTTGGTTACAGGAGATTTTTTCATAAACATGAAGTCTGTTGTCATTTTTACTTCAGCCATTTTAGCATATTTATGCTTGTTCATCATTGTATTGACAATATCGGCACATAATGACTCTACTTCAACTGAATTGCCACTAACAACTTCTTCTACAACTTCACTAATAGCTTCTGGACTTCTTGACATATGAATGCCTTTTTGATCACTTGGAAGATCAACAAAAGCATCAAATGTAGGTAAAAGAATTATGGGTCGCTTTTCAGCTCGCTCTAATTTTATAAGTTTTTTTACACCAGTTACTCCTACTCGAGTTAAATGAACTGGTATTCTTGGTCTATTATCTTGGGTATCAGGGAAACAAACTACCAAATAATCGCCCCATGGGGTATAACTTAATTTATAGCTATTTTGCTATTTTTAATTCATTTTTAATCATTAATTTTTTTTAAATTATCGAATTTATATATTAAATCTATAATCAAAATTAAATCTGTATAAATTAATAATTATTATATTATTCCTTGTATTAATATTATTATAAATATATCGGAAGTCTATAATTTCCTATCCTTTTTTTACATAATTATTTGAAAAATAGTAATACTAATTATTAACATTATACAACGTTAACTTGAAATTGAATATTCTAATAATCAAGTAAGTAATTAATTAAAATTAGGGTACATTCATGTCGAAGTAAGAAAAAAATATTCAAAGAAAAAATAATAAAAAATTATACATTAAGAAACAATATATTAGCTATTTCTCTTAATCTTTTATCTATTCCTTCCCAATTTTGATTTAAATTGATAGTTTTTATAAAAATTATATTATCTTTTATTTTAAATTGATAATCGATATCTTCACCCAAAGAAGCATAAAGTAACATACCCATCTTCTTTTCAGGAAAGGTACTATTAGTAACATATGCATGGATTTGATAAAGATTTGGAGAATGTAACATAGTTTTTTCATGGAATTGGGATAATATCTTCTTATAAAATTTAGTATCGATTATTAATTGCTTATTTTCATATTCTAAAATAATATCAGTTCTCATTTTCGGAATATATTCTTGTCCTTTTTCTTCATTGTAATTTTCATCTAAATCCCAGTTAATTTTTGATTTATGGACATTTAGTTTATCAATTTCTCTTTCATAAAATTTATAAACAAAATTTTCAAATAAGTTTGCCATCTCTTTCTCGTGTTTTTGAATAAAATCTTTAAAATGGACTTTTCCATCATTATTCTCATCTGGAAGTTCCATTAAAAATACTAGTTCACAAATAGTTATAGGTAAGCTATAGTACTGATTATTTTTATGCCACATTAATGATTTAAAAACCTGTTTATTTAAGTTAATAGTTCTTACATTATCAAAAAAATGGTCTCAATTTCTTGATTTTTTTCTTTAATTCATTGTCCAACATATTATTACAAATTAATTTGCCCATAGTAGTTTTTATTATTTGATTAAATAAAACATCACTACTAAATTCATCATATTGGCAATTTAGTTTTTTATATGTATTTGTTTGTCTTTTTATGCTTTCAGAAATATTAATTTTTCCTTTTATATTAGATGTGTCTTCGTTTAGCACAATATATTCTTTGTAAAAACCTCTTCTAACAAGATTGTTTATTGCATCAATCAAAATTCTTGCAAAAAGGTCATGTATATTTTCATAATCTAATGATTCAAGTAAAACATCTTGATTAATTTTTAAATTATTATAAGCATAGCTAAGCATATAATAAATATTTTGAATAGGTATTTGATTTTTTCGGGAAATAATCTTCTTGTTAGGATTATTATCTTGAAAACTAGTTTCATTACTATTATTTTTCATTTTACCTTAGTAATCAATTCAAGCAGTTAATTATATATCCAATAACTTTTCAATCTCTTCTTTAGCTGTATTTGGACTATCAAACCAATATTCATTCAAAAGAGGGGCGATTTCATAGTTAACAATAGATTTATACCATTCTTCATTCTTAGAACTATCTCCGCAGAAGTAACTATGACCTATTCTAAATCCGGGTCCAAGATTTTCATCTTTTGTGATTATTTTATTTAATATTTTAATCTTTTTAATAATGGTACTGGCTAATTCTTTATCAACTCCATTTTTAGTCAAATGATCTTTAAACATATTATTGTTTACATGGTCTTCATCAAATAAAGGATTTACAGTGAAGAATACGAATCTTCGTCTCAGTGCATAATCAATCATTGCTAAACTTCTATCTGCTGTATTCATCATTCCAATAATATATAAGTTTTCAGGAACATAGAATTTAGAGTCTTGATTAGAATATGTTAAAGGAATAGCAAAGTCTTCATATCTTTTATCTTTTTCAATGAGCATCATAAGCTCTCCGAAGATTTTACTAATATTTCCTCTATTAATTTCATCAATGATAAAATAGTAATTTTTATTAGGGTTTTCTTTAGCTTTTTGACAAAACTTATAAAATATTCCATCCTCTAACTTAAATGACTCTTCATCTGGACGATAACCTTGAATAAAGTCCTCATAAGAATAACTTTGATGGAATTGCACAAACTCAACACGATCTGTATCTTTACTCTCAATAAGAGAATAAGCTAATAAGCGGGCGATAAATGTTTTTCCAACACCAGGAGGGCCATTTAATATAATATTTTTCTTTCTTTCAATCAGGTTAACTAATTCATCATAATCTTCTTCTAAAAACACAACATCATTTAAAAAATCTTCTTTTGTGTACTCATTTGAAATCAAACCATTATAAATTTTTATTAAATCCTTAAAGTCGTTTTCAATGGATTTCTCATCAATTTCATCATATGTATAATATTTTGATACTATGGCAGAATTTGCATATTCAGTCAATTTCTTAGATATTGAGTGTGTTTTATTTTTATTAATTTCAACTCCTTTATCGTGGGATAAAAAAATAGGAGAATTAATGGATGAAGATAGTTCACTTGCTCTTTCAAATATTACATTTTTATCTGGCTCTCCGCTAATTCCTTGGTTTAAGGATACGAAGACTTCCTTATTTTCAATGTCAAAAAGATATGCTATATATAATCCTTTAGTGAATTTTGTTCCTATATCTTTGTTTATAATTCCTAAAAATGGAACTGTAGGTATATTTCCACTTCCTTTAGGGAA
>JAISIQ010000193.1 GCA_031261945.1 Methanobrevibacter sp. | reverse complement strand
GATAGGTATTAATAAGGTATGATTAATAAATATATTTAATAATAAGAAGAATTATAAATATTAATGTTATAATTTTAAGATAAATAATTTTTAATAATTTATTATAAAACATGATTATTTTTAAAAAAAAAAAATATTAATTAATATTCTTAGTTAATAGCTATATTTTAATAGCTATATTAATAATTATTATAGAAATATTATAAAAAAAGATTATAAAAATAATTTATTAATTTTAACATTAATAATCAAATTTTAATAGCTAAATTTAAAGCATTTAAAAAAGTATTTAAAATCAAAAGCATATATAAAATCAATTATCATAATTATTAAGATTCACAGGAGTAAATTAAAATGGAAAAATATGAAGATTTATTAGATAGAGCTATTGACCAATTACCTCCAGAAGTATTTGAAACAAAGAGGTTTAGTGTTCCAAAAGCTTATTCAGTTATACAAGGAAATAGAACATTTATTCAAAATTTTAAAGAAGTTGCTGAAGCTTTAAATAGAGATCCTCAGCATGTATTAAAATTTTTACTTAGAGAATTAGGTACTGCTGGAAATTTAGAAGGTGGAAGAGCTATATTACAAGGTAAATTTACTCATTTTTTAATAAATGAACGAATAGACGAATATGTAGAAAAGTTCGTCATATGTCAAGAATGTAATAGGCCAGATACAAGAATTATTAGAGAAGATAGAATATTTTTACTTAAATGTGAAGCATGTGGTGCTAAAGCCCCTCTTAAAACATTGTAATTAAGTATTTTTAAATATTCTTATTTTTCTTATTTTGTTTATTTTATTTAATATAATTAATATAATTTCTAACTTATTTTTAACTTATAATTTAATATTAAAAGATAATATAGTAAAAGATAATATTAAAAGAAGTATTAAAGTTAATATTAAAAGTTAAAATCCTATTTTTATTCTATTTAATAATATTAATAATAAATATAATTAATTAATATAAACTATTTTATAAAGTGTTTTTATGTTTTGTCCAGAGTGCGGTAACACTGATCTTCCAATTATTGAAGGAGTTTGTAGAGATTGTTTTTTAAAAAAATTCTCAATATTAAAAATTCCTAAAAAAATAGAAGCTACTATCTGTTCCCATTGTAATTCTAAGTTTGAAGAAGGAAAATGGGAAGATTCTCATATTCCAGAAGAAGAAGTCATATACAGAGCACTTGAAAGAGCAATAGCTATTGACCCATTAGTTGAAAATGAAGAAATAGAACTTGAAATCCTTCAGATGAGAGGAACAATAGCTGAATGTTATATTGAAGCTACAGGCACAGTTTTTGGAAAAACTATCAAAGAAGAATTTGAAACTGATGTTAGATTGCAAAAAACTGTTTGTCCAAGTTGTAGTAAAATAAATTCAGGATATTATGAAGCAGTTATTCAGCTTAGAGCAGATACAAGAGAATTAACTACTAATGAAATAGCTAAATCAGATACCCTTGTAAAGAAAACCTTAAATAAATTATCAAAAAAAGATAAATTAGCCTATTTAGTTCAAATAGCTAAACTTAAAGAAGGAAATGATTATTATATTGGCTCTTACAAATCTGGAAAGAAAGTAGTTGAAGCCTTAAAAGAAGAGTTTGGAGGAATAATAAAAGAATCTCCTAGACTTATAAGTCAAGACAAATCAACAGGAAAAGGATTATATAGAATATGGATTTCTTTGCGCCTTCCAGAATTTGAGAAAGGAGATTTTATAAAGATTAAAAGTTCAAATAAAAATAATTCTAATTTGAATAAAATAGCTCAAATAATAGCTATTGATGGAAAAAGAATTTTAGCTATTGATTTAGATACTTTTAAAAATATTTCAATTAGCTGGAAAGATTATGAAACATTAGAATTAATGAAAAAATATAATTTAAAAGAAAAAACAACTATAACTTCTAAATCTCCAAATAAGATCCAAATTTTAGATCCTGATGATTATACTCCTGTTGATTTAGATATTAATGAAAATATGAAAGATTTAAATATTGGAGATGAAGTGGAAGTTATAAAAATTGAAAATAGTTTATACATTCTTCCAAAAATAGTATAAAAATAGTATAAAAACTTAAAAATACTTAAAAGAATATGAAAATAAAAAAATAATAACAACAACGACAATAAAAATTAAAATAATAATAACAATTATAAAATTAATAATAAAATTAATTAAAATAATATTATTATTAAAATCAGTAGTATTAACTATAAATAATAATATAAATAATAAAAAATTTAATAAAGTATTTATAAAAACTTTAAAAATTTAAGTATTAAATGTGATTAGATGGATAATAAAGCAAAAGTTGAATTAATAGAAAAAGGAACCTTAGAAGTAATTACTCCTGAAGAATTAGAAGAAATACTAAATAAAGAAACCCCTATTGCTTATACTGGTTATGAACCTTCTGGAAAAATTCATTTAGGTCATGCTATTACTGTAATGAAGCTTAAACAGCTTCAAAACTTAGGATTCAAAATCAAGATACTCCTTGCTGATTATCATGCTTATTTAAATGGAAAAGGAACTATTGAAGAAATAGCTGAAATAGCTAAGTATAATATGAAATGTTTTAAAGCTCTTGGACTTAGTGAAGATACTGAATTTATTTTTGGATCAAAATTCCAAACTACTCCAGAATATACTGATGATTTATATAAATTAGCTACATTTACAACTATCGACAGAGCAAAAAGAAGTATGGATCAAGTCAGCAGAGCAAGTGAAAATCCAAAAGTAGCTAATGTTATCTATCCTTTAATGCAAGTTATTGATATGTTATTTTTAGAAGTAGATATAGCTCTTGGAGGAATGGAGCAGAGAAAAATACAAATGCTTGCAAGAGAAAACCTACAAAAACTTGATTTTAAGCCTCCAGTTTGCATACATACTCCTCTTTTACATGGTCTTGATGGTGATGAAAAGATGTCAAGTAGTAAAGGAAATTTAATAGCTATTGATGATAGTCCTGAAGAGATAGCTAAAAAAATTAAAAAGAGCTATTGTCCTATTGGAGAGATTGATGGAAATCCTATTATAGAAATAGCTAATCATTTCATATTTACAGAACAAGAAAAAATAAAAATCAAAAGACCAGAAAAGTTTGGTGGAAATTTAGAACTTGATGAAAATGAATTATATGATATGTACTCCTCTGGTGAATTACATCCTGCAGATTTAAAAAATGCAGTAAGTGATTATATGATAAATTATTTAGAACCTGTTCGCAACTATATGTCAGAT
>JAISIQ010000020.1 GCA_031261945.1 Methanobrevibacter sp. | reverse complement strand
AATTCAAAATTTTCAACATCAAATAAACCATTATCACTTAAACGTAACTTTGGAATGACTAAAAGTGCCATGAAAGAAAGAGTCATAAAAGGAGAATCTAATTTACATCCTAATGATTTGACAAAATTATCAAGTTCTTTAAGATCAATAGCTATCTTTTCTATTTTTTCATTACTCATAAGACCTGCAACAGGTAAAGCTATTAGTTTTTCTTGATTATTTGAAACAATAGCTAATCCTCCTTTATGTTCACTAATAAGATTAACAGCTTTTGCCATATATTCACTATTAGTTCCAACTACAATAATATTATGAGAATCATGAGCAATACTTGAAGCAATAGCTCCATTTTTCAGATTAAATCCTTTAATAAAAGCATTAGCTATTTTATTATTTCCATATCTTTCAACAACAGCTAACTTCAAAATATCCTTATCTAAGTCAGGATATATAATCCCATTTTTTACTTTTAATTCATATTTAAGTTCATTTGTTAATATTTCTTTATTTAATGCTTCTATTACTTTTATATTAACTTTATTAATCTCATTCTCTTTATTAAGTTCATTATCTTTATTAAATTCATTATCTCTATTAAGTTCGTTCTCCCTATTAAGTTCATTCTCTCTATTATCTTTAATTTTTATATCAAAATCTTCAGGTATTTTTTTATTTAAAATAAAATTATTTGGAGTTTCTGATTTTTCTGATTTAAATAAAGTTTTTCCATCTTTAGCTACTAGCTTTCCATGAACATAAGTTTCTTTAATATTAAAATCATTTAAATTATCAATAACAACAAAATTAGCTATTTTACCATTAGCTATTTCTCCAGAATTAAGATTATAATGTTCTGCAGGATTTTTAGTTATCATTTTAATAGCTTCAATTGGATCAATTCCAAAATCAACAGCTTTTTTAATTAACAGATCAAGATGTCCTTTAATTAAATCATCAGGATCTTTATCATCAGAAACTAAAAAATCAAATATTGGATTTTTCAAAATAGCTCCAAAATCATCAGATGAAATTGTACCAAAGAAATCCTGGTTTGAAAAAAGTTCAATTCTATCTTTTATATTAAAAAGAGATTCCATATCTTTAGCAGAAGATCCTTCTCTTACCATAATCTTCATACCAAGATTCTTTTTTTCAATAGCTTCATTAAAACTAGTACATTCATGATCAGTACCAAAAGACAAAATATCTACATATTTTTTTAAATCCTCCCCTAATAGCTGAGGAGCATGACCATCAATTGGTTTTTTATGGTTTTTAGCTATTTTTATTTTTTCCATAATTTCAGGATCTTCATTTATTACACCAACATAATTCATAACTTCTCCTAAAGCTACAATTTCTTCTTTTTTCATTAATTCTTCAATATCTGAAGGTGTGATTGATGATCCAGAAGTTTCAAAAGAAGTAGATGGAACACAAGAAGGAGCAGAATAATAAAAATCAAAAGGAACTGTTTTTCCATCTTTAATCATGAAATCAATTCCTTTAATCCCTAAAACATTAGCTATTTCATGAGGATCAGCTATTACAGAAGTTGTACCCAATGGAAGAACAGCTTCTGCAAAATTAGAAGGAGTTAGCATTGTACTTTCAATATGAATATGAGCATCAATAAAACCAGGTACAATAATTCCTTCAAAATCTAATTTTAAGTTTTCTAAACCTTGAGATTTAGCTATTGGAGTAATCTCTTTAAAAAACCCATTTTCAATAGCTATTTCAGCAGGATAAACTTCATTAGTATTTAAGTCTAAAATTTTAGATTTGAAATTCATAAAAATCAAAAATAGCTATTTTTCAAGTGCAGAATATAAAATAGGTAAAAATGCACCAATATCAGTAACTATGCTAATTACTTGAGCACTACCTCTATCAGAAAGTTTTGTAACAGTAGCAGGATTAATATCAACACAAATACTTTTAACTTTTGAAGGAAGTATGTTTCCAGTAGCTATTGAATGTAACATAGTAGCTATCATAATAACCATATCAACATCTTGAGCATAGCTACGCATTGTTTCTTGTGCCTCAATAACATCAGTTATAACATCTGGAAGCGGCCCATCATCACGAATAGAACCAGCTAAAACATAAGGAACATTATTTTTTACACATTCATACATAATTCCTTTTTTTAATGTTCCATCTTCAACAGCCTCTTTTATTGAGCCAGAACTGTTTATTTCATTAATAGCTCGCATATGATGAGTATGTCCTCTGCTTACAACTTCACCTGACTTTACACAAACTCCAAGAGAAGTTCCATAAAGAGCATTTTCAATATCATGAGTAGCTAATGCATTTCCTGCAAAAATAACATCAATAAAACCTTCTTTAATCATTTTAGCCATAAGATCAGAAGAACCAGTATGTACAATAGCTGGACCCCCAACAATAGCTATTTTACCTCCTCTTGATTTGATTTCTTTTATCTCAGAAGCTATTTTATCAATTAAACTCATTAAAGGTTTTTCTGAAGAAACATCACTGTTCATAAATTCAAAAATACCCTGCTTACCTCTTGGACGTTCTGGAGGAGTGACACGAATTCCTTCTCTTCCAACAACAATTTTATCTCCTTTTTTAATTTTCCCAATAGGTTTACAATGTGCTTTATTGTTTTCTTCATCGATTACAATCATACAATCCATTTCAATATCATCAACAATTAACCAATTGCCTTTATAAAAAACATGAGTTATATGGTTTGTGGTTGAATAAAAATCAGTTGGAGCTACTTTATCTTTGGAAGAAGCTATTAATTTTGCTTCTTTTATTTCAGCTATTGATGCTCCGATTTCAGTTAGTTCATCTAATATCTGATTGAGAAGAGAGGGAGAATCTGCTGAGACTACAATTTTAGCCCTACTTACATCTGATTTTCTCTTTCCGATGTCGAATTCTGTTATCTTAAAGTCTCCACCATGGTCCATAATAATATCTAATGCTTTTGGAAGAATTAGAGAATCAATTATGTGACCAAATAACTCTATTTCTCTGTGATTCATAGTTTAACTCCAATATTATTCAATAATAATTATATATTTATTTTCATCATTTAAAAACATAGCTATTAAAAAATTTGGCTGTGTCAAAAATTTCAACTAACAAATTGACAGTCCCCGAATATTAAAGAATAATTATTTATATTTAAAAATAAATAATATTTATTATAGTACAATATTACAGTACAAAATTTAATTTTCGAAACTAAATTTTTTGCTTATTTTATATATGAATTGAAAATTTTTGTATTTAAAATTTGGTGTTTGACTATAACATTAAAAGAGGAGATAAAATGAAAATTTCAAAAAAAATCATAGAAGAAAGAAGAGAGTCATCTATTGGTGATGAAACTGCTAAATTATTAATTGAGCAAATTGGCCATGAGTTATACAATCATGCATTATATAGAACTTTTGCAAATTATTTTGCTGTTCAAGGTTTAGATGATTTAGAAAAATACTATATTGGAAGAGCTGAAGAAGAAATCGAACATCATCGTTGGATTGTTGATAGATTAAACTATGCTCATATTAAATATACTTATCCTGCTATTGATGCAGTTGATGTTGAAATTAAAGATAATTTAGACACCTTTGTTCAAACTTTAGACAAAGAAATTGAAACCACACAGCTAATTTATAATATTGTAAGTTCAGCTCAAGGTGA
>JAISIQ010000192.1 GCA_031261945.1 Methanobrevibacter sp. | reverse complement strand
TTTTATTTGTATTGTCAACAAAAAAATACTATTTTTTTAGCTATTTAGAAGAGGAAACAATAAAAATATAAAAGATATAGCTAAAACTATATTATTCATTTGCTATTGAAATCATATATCGTATTACATATATATACATTTCGACTTGGTTCTTGCTATCTCATTCATTAAATAATATATCTGCTAATTTTTTAATTTCTTAATACTAATTTAATAATAAATATTAATTATTACTATATACATAAAATATATAGTAATATAATATAGTTATAATATAATAATAATGTATAATATAATATTAAATGTAAAATTAGTAGATAAAAATGATACATTAAGCGATAAATCAATGAAAAAAAACTTCTTCAACTTTATTAAAAATAAATATTATAAATATTATAAATATTCTGAAAATTATGAATATGTTTAATATTATTAATATTATTAATAATTACTTAATTTTAATACTGCTAAATTATTATTAAACTAATATTAAATAATTAATTGAAAAATTAATCGAATATTGAATTTAAATTTTAATTATTTCAGTAAAACAAAGTCTAATCGATTAATATATTATTAAAAAATTTTATTTTTAAATTTAGCTATTCTAATATCATTAAACATGATTTTTATTCATCTGTATATTATTTCCATTCGAATTTTCACATGGCTTTAAATTAAAAAAATAGCTATTAGATAGCTATATATATTATAATAATCAAATGATTTATATAAAAATACAATTCGAATTTTATATTAATTTATATTAATAAATACATATTAATGAAATTTATTAAAAATTAAGGAAAATTATGAAATGAATTTAGTTTAGGAGGTTTATATTATGAATTCTAATGATTGTATTAAAAATCCAGAGGATGTTGACTGGGAAAAAGCTTGGGCAGATGAAGTTGGTCCAATAAAAAGAGAAAAAAAGTGGACTAAGGATACACCAAAGATTCACTTTGAAAAAATAGCTATTAAGTATGAATTTCATGAAAAATTAATTCAAAAATTGATTCTTGATAAAAATGATACAGTTTTGGATTTAGGAAGTGGAGAAGGGGCTGTTACTTCATTAATAGCTGAAAAAGTGAAATCAGTCACAGCTCTTGATTCTTCATCAATGATGCTTGATTTGTTACAACAACGAATTGATAGTAGCAATATTGATAATATAGATATTGTTGAAATGGATATTGAAGATGCAACAGTCGATAATGTTGGAAGCTACGATGTGGTGGTTGCTTCACGTTCATTTATGGGAATTCATGAAATTAAAGATACTATTATCCATATAAATGAAATAGCTAATAAATATGTCTTTTTAATAGTTTTTGGAAGAAATAATTGGATTTTAGAGAAAAAATTCTTTAAATCCATAGGTAAAAAATATCCTGATTTTGCTCCATATAATTATTTATTTAATCTTCTTGTAAGTTTAGGGATTTATCCAAATATTGAGAATTTTGATTTAGTTGGAAACAAAACATATGATGATCTTGAAGATGCTTATGTTAGAATGAAATGGAAAATGGAAGAACTAACTGAAGAAGAAATAGAGAAAATAAAACCATTTATAAAAGAAAATCTCCACAAAAATCCAGAAGATGGAAAGTATGAAAATCCAACTGATAAAGCGGATTTTGTATTGATGTGGTGGAAAAAGTGAATAAAAAAGATATAATAAAAAAAATCATATTACCAATAATAGCTATTTTAATTGTTGCAGGAATAGCTGTTACTTATTATTATAATCCTAATTCTACAATTCAAGAAGATAATATAACTATAACAGATATGGTAGGTAGAACTCTTACAATTCCTTCGGAAAGTGATAGAATTGTAGCTACTTCTCCTCCAATGACTACAATGGTTTATATGTTAGCTCCTAATAAATTAGCTGGTTTGAATTTTGCTTGGACAGATGAAGAACAGAAATATGTTGATGATAAATACAAAAATCTTCCTGTTGTTGGAGGATGGTTTGGAAGACAAGATGGTAACTATGAACAGATAATAGCTATTGCTCCAGATATTGTAATTGAGGGAGCAATGGGAGATGTAGATTTAAATACTGTCAATGAACGACAAGAGAAATTTGGAGCTATTCCTGTTGTTGGTGTTACAGATAACTCTGATGTTACTAAAATTATTCCTTCTATTGAATTTATGGGAAAGCTATTAGATTCTGAAGAAAAAGCAAATAAATTAATTGATTTTACTAATAAATATCTTGAAAAAGTTCAAAATGTTGCTGATTCCATTCCAGATAATGAAAAAAAGAGAGTTTATTATGCTGAAGGTGATGAAGGACTTCAAACAGATCCAAGTGGATCACTTCATGCACAATTAATCGATTTAGTTGGTGGAAAAAATGTTGCTGATGTTCCACTTCAAGATGGTGTTGGTCAAATTGAAGTTTCAATTGAACAAGTGATAAAATGGAATCCTGAACTTATAATAACCACAGATTCAGCTTTTTATAATAAAGTATATAGTGATGAAAAATGGAAAAATATCGATGCTGTAAAAAATAAAGAAGTATATCTTTCACCACAATCTCCATTTAAATGGTTTGATAGACCACCTGGTGCAAACATAATCATTGGAATTCCTTGGACAGCTAAAGTTCTTTATCCTGATAAATATTCTGATATAAACCTTAAAGAACTTACTAAAGAATTTTATAAAGAATTTTATCATTATGATTTAAGTGATGAAGATGTTCTTGATATTCTTAAAGGAAGTGGATTAAAAGAAAAAAATATATAAAATTTTATTAAATTTTATTAATTTTTTTCTTTAAAGTTTTAAAATAATGATTATTAGATAAGTAGGAGATTAAATGAAAAACAAAAGATATTATCTTTCTATATTTTTTCTAATTTTATTACCTATTATTTTATTTTTTGCTTCATTTTTAATAGGAAGGTATCCAATAACTCCTATTGAAGTTATAATGACACTTCTTGCCCCACTAAACTCTGAATTAGCTATTTCTCCTTCTATAACTTCTATTGTATTTGATATTCGTCTTCCGCGTATAATAGCTGCTATGCTTGTTGGAGCATCATTAGCTATTGCAGGAGCTGCGTTTCAAGGAATATTTAAAAATCCTCTTGTTTCTCCAGATATTTTAGGAGTATCAAATGGAGCAGGTTTTGGTGCAGCTTTAGCTATTCTTGTTGCAGGAGGGAACGGGATAATTCAGCTATTTTCTTTTATATTTGGTTTAATTTCAGTTTTTATAACCTATTCTATTTCAAAAAGCTATAAAGCAGGCGGAATTCTTGTTCTTGTTTTGTGTGGTGTAGCTATTTCTGCATTTTTCAATGCATTGATTTCTGGAGCTAAATTCATAGCAGATCCAAATGATAAGTTACCTCAGATTGTTTATTGGTTAATGGGAAGTTTATCTGCTGTTAATACAGAAAAATTAATAATGATCATCATTCCAATCCTCATGGGAATAGCTGTTTTGATGATATTACGATGGCGTTTGAATATTTTAGCTATGGGTGATGAAGAAGCACAATCTCTTGGAATCCATCCCTCAAGACTTCGTTTAGTTACTATTGTAGCTTGTACTTTAGTAACAGCTGCTTCTGTTTCTATAAGTGGTATTATTGGGTGGGTTGGTCTTCTTGTTCCACATATTACTCGTATGATTGTGGGACCTGATCACAAGGTTCTTATTCCAGCAAGTTTAAGTATTGGTGCAAGTTTTTTACTTATTATTGATAATGTTTCAAGAACAGCTACATCAATTGAAATGCCTATTGGAATATTAACAGCTATTATTGGAGTTCCAATATTCTTATACTTACTTAGAAAAGGTTATTCTCAATGGTCTTAATGATTTTAAATAAAAATATAAAAAACCATTAGATAAAGAACTATTAAGGTGTTATTTTATGATTTTAGATGTTAAAAACATTGCTTTCAGCTATGATTCAAATAATAGTAATAATAAAAATAAAAATAATGGTGATAATAAGAGTAATAGAATTTTTGAAAATATTAGTTTTTCTATTGAAAAAGGAGATGTTTTATGTATTTTGGGACCTAATGGTACTGGAAAAACAACTTTACTTAAATGTTTAAATGGAATTTACAATCCAAACCAAGGAGACATTTTAATAAATGAAAAAAAGATAGATAAATTTTCTTTCAATGAAATATCTAAAATTATTGGTTATATTCCTCAAGGACATGTATCAACATTTCCATTTTCAGTTCTGGATGTTGTTTTAATGGGAAGGGCACCTTATATTAGTTTAATGGAATCACCTAATAAAAAAGATCTTAAAATAGCTAAAAAAGCTCTTAAAACCCTTGGAATAGCCCATATGAAAGATAAAGAATATACAAATTTAAGTGGAGGAGAAAGACAATTGGTTTTTTTAGCAAGAGTTTTAGCTCAAGAACCAGAATTACTTATTTTAGATGAACCTACATCTCACCTTGACTTTGGTAATCAGATTAGACTGCTTGAAATCATAGATCAGTTAGCAAAATCAGGTTTAGCTATTATAATGTCTTCTCATTTCCCAGATCATGCTTTTTCTACTTCTAATAAAGTAGCTATTATGAAAGATGGAAATTTCATAGATTTTGGCAATCCTGTCGATGTTATAACTGCAGATAATCTAAAAATAGCTTATAATATTGATATTGAAATAATTGAAAGTAAAAATAAGCAGAAATTTTGTATGCCTATAAAACCTAATATTCCTTTAAAGTTTTGATTAAAATATATAGGGTGTTAGAAAAAAATAAATAAAAAATAGCTATTGAATAAACTTAAATAAAGTTTAATCAATATCAACTTTTAATTTTTGAATTTCTATTTTAGGAAGTTCTAAGAAAAGCACCCCATTTTTAAATTCTGCTTTAGAATTATCTGATTTAACTTTAGTTGGTAAATTTATAGTTCTTTTAGCAGGACCATATTTTCTTCCTTTAATTAAGAAATTACATTCATCTTTATGAGATTCATTATCATTATCTTCACAACCAAAACCAAAGAAAGCAGAAATTGTTAATTCTTTGCCTACAATTTCAATATCAATATCTTCTTTAGCTACTCCGGGAAGATCTGCTTTTATATATAAAACTTCTCCAGAATCAATTAGATCTAAATCAATTCTTGAAGGATTTGTTTCTTTATACTCTGTTATTTTTGAATCAAGATCTTTTTGAAAAGATTTTAAATTTATTAAAATATCATCCATTGTTTTTCCAAGATCATTAACTACTCTTCCAGCAACATTCTTTCCTTTAGCTATCTGTTTATCTACTGCTTCTTTACTTTCTTCCATGCCCCTTTCAAGAGTTCTTTTTTCAACCATGATTTTAATCTCCTAATTTTATAATTTAATTATTTTTTGATTATAATTTTCTATGTGTTAATTAAATAATATTCAATTAAATTTTAATATGAATAAAAAATTATAAACAAAATTTATCAATAATACTTTTGTTTTTTAATATTATTATAATTATGTATTTATTACAAATGAAATAAAAAAAAGTATAAAAATAGTATAAAAAATAAAATAAGAATAAATAAGAATAAATAATAATAAATATATTCTATTTAAAATTAATCATATATTTCTTCTTCTATTCCTTCTTCTATTTCTTCATTTGATTCTGTTTCTTTTTCTATTTTCTTTACAGTTTCTAATTTAGCTATTATTTCTTCTATTCCTTTACCTTCAGAAGCAGAAATAAGCAAATAATCATCAATTTTATTAATATATTCATTTAAATAACTAATATCTTCAGAATTTTCAGCTATTTCTTTATTTACATTAGAAATATCCATTTTATTAAATAAATAAACCATTGGAACATCAAATATTCTCTTTATTTCTTCTGATAATTTATATTGGCTTTCAATAGGATATCCACAGGTTTCAGAAGCATCAATAATGAAAAATATCGCATCAGCTAAATGTTCAAGAGCTACCATAGCATTTAATTCGATTTCATTCATATCAAGAATCGGAC
>JAISIQ010000010.1 GCA_031261945.1 Methanobrevibacter sp. | reverse complement strand
GTGAGGCTTGATTACCTATAGATTTATTATCTTTTTTCTCATATATTAGTATTACTATTTATTATATTAGTATTACCAATACAAAAAAATATTTATATAATGAATTACAATAAATTATAATACATGAAAGCAGGCAACAGAAATTCAATAATTTTTATTTATTGAATTTCTTACTCTTTTTTTTTATTTATATTAAATTATATAGATTTTATTTTATTCTTATTTTGTCCTTATTTTTTTTTATTCAATATTGCTTTATTTTAACTTTCTTTTCAAATTGATATTTTTTAATCTTAATACAATTTTTACTTTTCATTGTAATTTCTTATTTTCTTAATGATTTTGATATAACCTAGTAATTTTTATATTAAGATGTAAAATTGTCTTTATTTCAATGAAAAAGCTTATATATTACTTTAAACTATTATTAAATAGCTAATATTAATTGCAAACGTTCATTAAATTTTTTAAAATATTCATTGTGAATTTATTTAAATTTTATTTAATAGTGTTATAATTCTTATTAGTTGGTTAATATTACTTATTTAGTAGTATATTTTAATATTTGTCGAATTTATTAATTAAGGAGAGTATGATAATATATTTATATGTATTTGGAGTATTTATTAATATTTAGAACTTTTAATAGCTTTAATAGCTTTAATAGTTTTAATATCTCTAATATCTCTAATAGTTCTAATAGCTCTAATATTAGTGATGATTTTGTTAATATTTATTATTTTATTGGTATTTTTTAATATTTGTTAACATTTTTAATAATTTTTAATATTAATTCTAATATTAATTCTAATGTTACTTCTATTACTTCTATTATTTCTAATACTCATAATATTCCTAATACTTCTAATATTAGCGTATTTCTCATATTTTTATAAATTTGGTGAATTAATACTAAATAATTTCACTAAAAAGGTTTTTAATAGGGTATTCACTAAATTAGGTTTTATTCAAGGGTTTTTTAAAATATTGGCCTAAATGTTTAAAAGTTTAATTTAAAGAAGTAAAAAGCCATTATATTTTATTTTTTTGGCTTTTATGATATGGTATGTGATATACATGAATTCAAAGCTATTAATAACCTTAGTTTTGTTTGTTTCATTGCCAATTTTTGTCACGTTTGCTTTTGCTGCTCCAAGTTATGCAGCTGAATTAAATGTTGATGGAAATAGCTTTAATAACATTCAAGACTCTATAAATAATGCTAATACAAATGATATTATAAAATTAGAAAATAAAACATATTCGGGAAGTGGAAAATACTTAAATATCACAAATAAGAATAATCTTGTGATTCAAGGACCTTCTGCTTCAAGTTATGCAACATTAGACGGAAGAAATATAGGTAGAATCGTTTATATTGGTGAAAATTCGAAAGTAACCTTTAAATACATAAATTTCATCAATGGTAACTCATCTACATTTTCTGGAGGAGCTATTAACACAAGAAGTCCAATAAATGTAGAAAATTGTTATTTTTCAAATAATAAAGGAGAAAGTGGAGGTGCTGTAATATTGTATAGTGGTTCTGAAAGATCTAATTTCACAAACTCTATTTTCAACAATAATGGAGGATTATACGGTGGTTCTGATGAGTGGATTGAAGGAGGGGCAATAGATATCCATGCTCAAAATATATCTATAAAAAATTGTGCCTTTACAAGCAATACTGCAGTTAATGTAGGAGGAGCACTCAATATAGCTCAAAATATATTGGGTTGTTCAATAACAGATTCAAATTTCACCTCTAATTCTGCACCTAATGGAGGAGCCTTAAGAATTTCAGCTGTAGTTACAATTCAAGGATGCAATTTCAATGCCAATAAAGCTACATCAGGGGCAGGTGGAAGTATATATTCATCTGCAGGACTCACAGTAATAAATTCTAAGTTTTCTTCATCTTCAGGAGTAAATGGCGGAGCAATATACTCTTCTGCAACTTCTTCGATATCTGGATCTTCTTTCTCTGGAAATTCAGCTACTAAAAATGGAGGAACTATTTATTCAACTGGATCATTAACAATTTCGGAATCTACATTTTCATCTAATAAAGCAGGTTCATATGGTGGAGCTATTGCTTCAGCAGGATCTTCAACAATTTCTGGATCTACTTTTTCAGGAAATTCTGCTAATCAGGGAAGTGCTATTTACTCAAACAATAATTTAAAAATAGCTAGTTCCTCTTTCTCTAATAATAAAGCAGGATCTTCCTTAACTATGAGTATTCCTGAAGGAATTAAGCATGAAGATAAAACTATTATTAAAGTTACTTTATATGGTAATGATAATATTCTAAACGCTATTTGGCAAACAGCTAATGGAAATACTTATGTTAATAATGTAAAACAAACACCTAATAGATTACTGTCTAAAAAAAGTATTGTAATTAATGGAAAATATTCTGGAACAACAAATTCTAAGGGGGTTGCTTCTATAAATTATAAAGGAATATTCTCAACAGGTGTTAACTCTGCAACTTATACTTTTTCAGCTAAATTTAATGGAGATACATTATATACAGCTTCAAGTAATTCTTTAACAGCAAAAGCAACAATAGCATCTGCAAAAAAACTTAATTGGAATTTAAAAACCTTAAAAACCTCTAAAACATTGAATTATATTTATAAAGTAAATAAAAAGGGTTGGTATTTAGGAAGCTCTTATGATTCTGCTAAAAAAAAGTGGAAAGTTTGGAAAAAAATAGCTAAGCCTGCTAGTTCAGGTACTTGGTATAAACTGACTTTAAATTCCAAAAAAGTTTGGGTTAAAACCCCAATAAGTGCATTTAAAGGAGCTAAATCTACCTCAGAAATTAAATTAAAAAGATCAGTCACATCTAAATCATATACATTAACTCCTCATATTAAACATAGTGTAAATATACTTACAACAATAGCTTCTCAAAAAATTACAAAAAAACAAGAATTCTTTAAAAAAGCTAATAATAACATTTATTTGATTGGGGATAGCTATTCTTCATCTTTAAGTAAATATTTAACCCAAAAAGATAGTCGTTGTCAAGTAGGAACTACTAAAATAAAAGATTTGGTTAAAAATATTATTGGAAAAGTGGAAGGGCAATTAACTGCTCATAAAAAGTCAGTAGCTATTTTCAACTGGGTTAGAGATAATATTGGTTATCAATACTATGGAAATAGCCATCAAACATCTCATAGAACTTTAAATCGAAGAATGGGAAATTGTGCTGATCAATCAATTCTCTTAGTAGCTATGCTTCGTACTGCTGGAATTCCTGCATATTATGAAAACTGGCATCAATGTAGATTTGGTAGCATGACAAGTGGGCATGTATGGGTACAAGTTTATGTTACTAATACTGCATTATATAAAGCAGATCCAATTAGTCCAAAAAATAGCTTGGGAGTTATAAATAATTGGGTTGGTGGTTATAGAGGATGGAAAAGTGCTAGTTGCAGTCCATGTTATAGTTGTCTTTGTAAATAACGCTTAGAACTATTAATTATTTAATTATGGACTTCTGAAATGTTTTTTTGAAAAAAATGAACAATAAAATTATTTTTAGTATATTTTTAAATTTAACATTACTTTTTAGACCATTAAAAGCAAGATCCTCTTGAAAACTTCGAGAATCGATAAATTTAATTACTAAGCCAAACAAATACTAAATTGTGTCTTTTGCATTAGGGATTAATGGAATCATCATTTTAATCACCAAATAAATATATGTATTCCATTATTTATAAATCCTCTGATTTAAAAGACACTTAAATTTAATTTAATCAGATTATAAGATGTAATTTTAATTTTAAAATATTTTAGATGATTTTTAATATAAAATTAAGAACAGAGTATCCGTAAAAAATTTTAATTTTTCGGACACCCCGTTGTAAACAAGTAAAAAATTGATATAGGAGAGGTAATATGAAAAATTCTAATTTAATTGTCTTAGTTGTAGTAGTTATTTTAGCTATTGGCGGAATAGCTTTGATTTATAGCCAAAATAATAGCTCAAATGAAAATAAAATTACAAATGAAAGTCAATATAAAGATATAGTTAATGAAACAAATTTAACTAATGATTCAGAAGAATCTAACGTAAATTCCCAACTAAATACAAAAAATAAACAATCAAATCAAAATTCAAATAGCTTCAACAATGTAAATCCAAAAAATAGTAGACTATCTCGTGAGCATGTTTTAAAATTAGCAAATAAAGAAATATATTCTGATGAGTATGTTGAAATCGTAGGATACGAAAAAATTGATGGAGACTATTATTGGGCAATCCAAATTTATGATAAAAAAACCAAAGAACCAACATATGGTTATTTCATAAATGATAAAACAGGAGAACAAGCAATGCCTTAGATCTCAAAGAAATAGCTATTTTAATAGCTATTTCTTTATTCTTTATTCTTTATTATTTATTTTTTAGATTTTTATTTTTGTGGTGATTTTAATTTACATTCCATGGAAGATAAATTAGCAACTATGTAATTCTCATCTCATTTCACAAACAAAATCCAATTCATCTCCAATAGCTAACTCTGATTCTTTGATAAATCCTTTTTTTGCTTCTAATATATATGAAGCAGATTTTTTTGGTTTATAATATTTCCAAGGAGGAACTGTAGCTATTTCAAATACTTTTTTATCTTTATCAAGAAAAATAAGATCAATTGTAAACCTCATAAATAATGTATGAATAGTTGAATCAATAGCTGA
>JAISIQ010000194.1 GCA_031261945.1 Methanobrevibacter sp. | reverse complement strand
AATATTTCTAAAAATTCTTCTGGATTTTTAGCAAATAATCCAAAAGGAGTTTTAGATAAGCTATTCATTTTCCTATTTAATAATAACTCATCTTGAGAAAACCTATTTTTACTAAATATAATCATATTTTTTATACCAATACTTCTAATAAATGCCCCATTCACTAATCTTATTTTATCATGGTCTGATGAAGCTATTATAACCCATCTAATTTTCTTTTTCTCTTCATGAATACAATCTAAAATATCATTATCTCCTAAATCTGATATTGGACCATTATAAATAGGATAATTAGGAAAATTTTCTCTAATAAACCTTTGTGTTTCTTCATTTTTTGGAAGTAAAAGCATAACCTTAACTTTTAAATCATCTAAAACATTTGCTAAATCAATAGCCCATTTTTCATCACCATAAATAGCTATTCCTGTAGGTTCTGCTTCTGCAATATTTAATACTTTTGAAAGTTTTGGTGCTAAAAGACCATAAATAATTACAGTCAAGATTATTACTGTAAAAACAATAGGAATTAATTCTGGAAAACTTTTTCCCTCCTTTGCTAAATCAATTGCAAATAGTGAAGCAGTAGCAGCAGCTACTATTCCTCGAGGATGAAGAAAACCAATAAATAATCTTTCTTTTAATGAATATCCTAAATTTATTGTAGAAATGTATGCAACAAAAGGCCTAATTATTAATATGTATATTAATGTAATTATTAATCCTGGAATAAAGTAATAAATCATATCATTAATATTAATAAGAGATCCAAGTACAATAAAAAGAACTCCAATTATTAATGGCTCTAAAGTTTCAGTAAAAGCCTGTCCTGGATTAAAAGGACTTAATTTTTTATTTGCTATAACAAAACCCATAGTTAATCCTGCAAAAAGACCAGCTTCAGCATATATTATTTCTCCGCTTACAATAGCTATTACTCCTAACATAAGCAAAATTAAAGCATTTAAATTACCTGGAAGATTATTTGTTCTGTCTATTAAGATATAGGCTAAACCTGCAATAATTCCTATAATAATTCCAATAATTGTAGTTAAAATTAAGTCTAAGAAAGGATTTTGATTTGTTGAAAGCACAAAACTTAAAATAGCTACTGCAATAGCTGCACCAATCGGATCAATAATTATACTTTCCCATAGTAAAGTAGAAGCGACGGGTTCTTTAGGACGGGCATAGCTAAGTATTGGGGCAACTACAGTAGGGCCAGAAACAACAAGCAGTGCTGATAAAATAATAGCTAGTTCGAAATTAAGTCCTGTGATTAAAACCATTCCTATTACTCCAAGTATTAGTGTAATAATTCCACCAACTGTAACTAATCTAATTACAGATTTTCTGGCATTTATTTCTAATTTTCCAAGATCGAGATCTAATCCTCCTTTTAAAAGAAGTATTCCTACTCCAACAGTTACAGCAGGAAATAAGGAATTTCCAAAAATAGCTATTGGGTCTATTAAATTTAATATTGGTCCTATAATTATTCCTGCCGGAAGTAATAAAACAATTCCAGGTATTTTTATTATTTTAGCTATCCATTGTAGGGATATTCCAAGTCCAACAATTAATCCTAACCCTAAAAGTATATCGTCCATAATATCAACTTATTTTAATAATTATTTTATCATATTGCTTGTATATTATTTATATGTCATTAATTATATAAAATATATTAAAATATAAAATATATTTAATATAAATTTAAAATACATTTAATAAAAATACATTTAATAATATATATTTAATAAGAAGGTTTTATAATGGAATTTTTTGATGTAATTAAAAACAGATATAGTGTAAGAGGATACAAATCCGATAAAATTGAAAAAGAAAAATTAGATCAGGTTTTAGAAGCAGGACGATTAGCACCAACTGGTGTAAATTATCAAGGATTTAAAATATTCGTAATCGATACTGAAAAACATAAAGAAGAGCTAAAAAAGATTTATACTGAACCTTGGTTTGTTGAAGCACCAATAGTCCTAGGTATAGCTATGGATCCTTCTAAAGCTTGGACAAGACCATGGGATGGTAAAAATATAAGTGATATTGATGCAGCTATTGTAATGGATCATATGATTTTAGCTGCTACTGATTTAGGTCTTGGAACTTGTTATATTGGTGCATTTAAAAAAGATGAAGCTGTAAAATTCTTAGAATTAGATGAAAAATATGAACCAGTTTTATTTACTCCTCTTGGTTATCCTAATGATGAAGGAAGAAAACCAGAAAAGAAAGCTATTGATGAATTAGTAGTCTTTAAATAGCTATTCTCATTATTATATTTTTTTTATCTTTGGTAAAATGAAACCATCAATTTTAAAAGCAAAAGATTTTGATGATATGGAAGAAATAGCTAAACCTTTTTTAGAAAATAGCTATAAAATCATGTCAAGCGAACCTAATTATATTCTAATAAGAAAAAGAAACTTTGGTAAAATATATATTCATGTTTTATTTCTGTTTTTAATTTTATTTGTTATAAGCTATAATTCAATTCTTATTTATCTTGCTTGTGGGTTATATATAGTTTATTTCTTATATTATCTATTTAAAAAATCAAAAATAATCTTAATTACAACAGAAACATTAGATAAAGATGGAAATCCTGTTGAATTTGATGATATTGATGATATAAAAGATTAAATCAAATAAATAGCTAT
>JAISIQ010000176.1 GCA_031261945.1 Methanobrevibacter sp. | reverse complement strand
ACAAGTGCCTATGATTTTCCAAGGTGTGTTTTTCAATGTCTGTGTTAGAACGTCTAAAGTCCTTGTTTTCAGGGGCTAAAAAGGAAGTAATTGAGAATATATCTGATGAAGAAGTTCTAAATCAAAGTAAATCTGAGGAAACCAATGATTTAACATCTAAACAGACATATTCAAATACAGAAGAAAAGAATTCAACTAATTCTTCAAAAAATGAAAAATCTGAAGATGAAAAACCTCAAGTAATCGAAGTTGATGTTAAAGAAGATTCAGAAGATTCAAAGGCTTCAAAAGTTTCAAAAGAAGAGAAAGTTGAAAATTCTAAATCAGATGATAAATCTGATGATAAATCTAATAAAAAAGATAATAAAAATAATAAAGAGAACGATAGTATGACTCTATTAGAAGAAAATGAAAATAAATTAACATTAGAAAGTGTTGATCCAGAATTCACACAATTATTTATTGATGCTGGTATTGATTCTGTAGAATACTGTTTCCAATGTGGAACATGTACTGGTGGTTGTCCTTCTGGAAGAAGAACTCCTTACAGAGTAAGACAAATAGTCAGAAAATGTTTAATGGGATTAAAAGATGAAGTAATCTCTGATGATGCTTTATGGATGTGTACTACTTGTTACACTTGCCAAGAAAGATGTCCTAGAGAAATCAAAATTGTAGAAATCATTAAAAAAGCACGTAATGAAGCAGCAAAAGCTGGTTACATGGCTCCTGCACATAAAGCAACTGGTTCTTTTGTTATAAAGACTGGTCACGGTGTGCCTATTAATGATGCAACCCAAGAACTCAGAAAAAGAGTCGGACTTGATGAATTACCTCCAACCACTCATTCTTTCCCAGAAGCTTTAAAAGAAATTCAAACTATTACTGAAGCTACTGGTTTTGATGATTTAATTGGTTATAATAAAAAAACTGGAGAGTTAGAATAAATAATTAATGGCTAAATAATCAAAATAGCTAATTAATTTATTCACAATAATTTTTATGGAGATTTAAAAATGGAAGTCGCATATTTCTTAGGTTGTATTATGAACAACCGTTATCCTGGTATTGAAAAAGCAACTAGAATTTTATTTGATAAACTTGGAATCCAATTAAATGATATGGAAGGAGCATCTTGTTGTCCTGCTCCTGGAGTATTTGGATCTTTTGATAAAAAGACCTGGGCTTCAATAGCTGCTCGTAACATAACCATTGCAGAAGATATGGGTTCAGACATCATGACTGAATGTAATGGATGTTTTGGTTCCTTATTTGAAACTAATCACATGTTAAAACACGATGATGACATGAAAAATGAAATTAACGAGGTTTTATCTGAAGTTGGAAGAGAATTTAAAGGAGAAGTTGATGTAAAACATTTAGCTCAAATCTTATACAATGATGTAGGACTTGATAAATTAAATGAACTCGTAGAAAACCCATTAAACTTAGAAGTAGCTGTTCATTACGGATGCCATTTCTTAAGACCAAGTGATGAAATTCAAATTGATAATGCTGAAAAACCAACCATTCTTGATGAAATTGTAGAAACTACTGGTGCAAGATCTATTCCTTACAAAGACAAAATGATGTGCTGTGGTGCAGGTGGAGGTCTCAGAGCCAGAGATATCGATGTAACTTTAAGTTTCACTAAAGAAAAACTCGATAATATGGTAGATGCTGACGTAGATGCAATCATTGATGTTTGCCCATTCTGTCACTTACAATTTGATGTAGGTCAAACTGAAGTTAATAAAAAATACGGAACTAACTATAACATTCCAGTATTCCATTTAGCTCAATTATTAGGATTAGCTATGGGATTAGGTGGAGATGAATTAACTTTAGATGCACACTTAATCGATACTAACCCTGCTCTTGCAAAAATGGTCGAAGAATCTGATAAAGTAACTGGTGGAGAATAATTCCACTTTTTATTTTTTTATTTTTTTTATTTTTAACTTTATTTTTCTATTTTTTCCTATTTTTTTCTGTTTTTATTCATATTTTATTAGAAATAGCTAAATTTTCTTATTTTTCTATTAATCTAACTGTATTTAAAAAAATATATTTTTAAGAAATATTTTATAAGAAATAATTTATAATATTATTAATTAATATTATTAATACTCTTTTTTTCGACTGTGTCAAAAACTTTGTGGTTAAAAAATTTTAACTTTATCGAGGTAAATTTTTTTAAAAGGTTTTATTGGGAGTATTTTTTAAAAATAAGACTAATAATGTTTATATATTAGTTAGGAGCTATTAATATATATGAAAAACCGAAAATTAACAGCTCCTATGTTTAGTATGGATGAAGAACAATATAAACTTTCCTATTTTTCCGAAAGTTTATCGGAATTTGAATTAAATCTGTCTGAAGTTCTTAAAAAAAGTAAAAATCATTATAAAAAGTTAAAACAATGGTTTAAAAAGGATATTTTGCATATTGAAATGTTTAAACCTGTGTGTCCTGAATGTTACACTAAAAATGTGATTAAAAATAATATTAAAACTAGGATTCTTTATTTTTATGATAAAGGAAAGGTTAATAGTGAAATTCAAGGTTATAAGTGTAAAAAATGTGGTGAAATTTTTTATACTGATATAAATGAGATGGTTTGTGAAAATAGTA
>JAISIQ010000159.1 GCA_031261945.1 Methanobrevibacter sp. | reverse complement strand
GTTTCACTTCTTTCATCACGTGAATCTGCATCTAAATTAAATATAAAATCTTCTGGAAATTCAAGATCAATAATCAGTGAACAACCAATAGTCAGAATGAGTAATAGCTATTTAGAACCTGGGGATATGAATTTTGAAGAATTAATTGAAGATATAAATGAAGGAATATATATAAAAGGTTCAAGAGGAGGACAGGTAGATACTGGTAAGGGAATTTTCCAATTCAATGCATCAGAGTCATTTAAAATAAAAAATGGGGAAATAGCTGAACCTCTTCGGGATGTTTCGTTATCTGGAAATGTTACTGAAACTTTAAAGAATGTAAATGGAGTAGGATCTGATTTTAAATTGGGAATTGGTTTTTGTGGAAAATCAGGACAAACTGCACCAGTTGGAGATGGTGGACCTCACACAAGAATATTAGATGCTATTGTTGGAGGCAGTAGTTAAAATTATTTATAAGTGGAGAAATAGCTAATGTTATCAAAAGAAGATGGAAATTATTTAATAAAAATAGCTAAATTAGCTATTAAAACTTACTTGGATGAACAAAGGAAAATAGCTATTCCTGAGGATTGTCCTGAACATTTAAAAGAAAATTTAGGAGTTTTTGTAACTCTAAATAAAAATCACGAACTTCGTGGATGTATTGGTTATCCTGAACCTGTAGCTCCTTTAATTGAAGCTACTATTGAAGTAGCTATTTCTGCAGCTATTAATGATCCAAGATTTCCTTCTCTTTCAAAGGAAGAATTTGAAGAAATAGCTATTGAAGTAACAGTTCTTACAAAACCAGAACTTTTAAAAGTAGATGTGGTATCTGATTATCCAAAGAAAATAGCTATTGGTGTAGATGGTTTAATTGTTGAAAATGGATTTAATAAAGGATTACTTCTTCCACAAGTAGCTATTGAACATGATATGGATAGTGAAAGTTTTTTAGCTAATACATGCATGAAAGCAGGTCTTGACTCTGCTTGTTGGTTAGATAAAGATACTGATATCTATACATTCCAAGGGCAAATTTTTTCAGATTAGTCTAATTAGGGCATTTTACAATGAATATGATATAGACTTACCTAAAAACTTCAGATTTAATAAAAAATTACTTGAGTGATTGAAAAAAGAAGATATCCCAAACATTAACTAATGTTAGAGAAGCCATGATTTTTGCTAAAAAAATTAGAGACAAAGCATTAATATTAGGGATAATGGCGAAGGGCAATTGGATAAAATGTTAGAATTTCTTGAAAAATAAATAATAAATTATTTATCATGGTGATTAGAGATGGGAAATAAAAATGAGGTAATTGAAACATTACTTTATTCGACTGATGATGGTGATGTTTCTATTGATGTTTTATTTGAAAATGATACTTTTTGGACTACACAAAAAACTATGTCTAATGTTTTTGGTGTAAAAGAAAACACTATAACTTATCATTTGAAGAATATTTTCAACGAAGGAGAATTAAATGAAATTTCAGTTACTCGAAAAATTCGAGTAACTGCTTCTGATGGGAAAAAGTATTTAACAAATTTTTATAATCTTGATGCTATAATATCTGTTGGGTATCGTGTAAACTCTAAACAAGCAACACACTTTAGAATATGGGCTACAAATATTTTAAAAGAATATTTAGTTAAAGGGTTTGTATTAGATGATGAATTATTAAAAAATGGTAGGAAATTTGGTAAAGATTATTTCGATGAATTACTTGAGAGAATAAGGGAAATAAGAGTTAGTGAAAGAAGAGCTTATCAAAAAATAACTGATTTATATGCTACAAGTTATGATTATAATAATGATCCACAAATTACAAGAGATTTCTTTGCAAAAGTTCAGAATAAAGTAATATTTGCAGTGAGTGGTAAAACAGCTGCTGAACTAATACTTAAGCGAGCAGATAGTGAAAAACTATATATGGGATTAACAACATGGAAAGGTTCACCAAGTAGCAAAATTCATGCTTCTGATGTTGTGGTTTCTAAAAACTATCTTTATGAAGATGAATTAGAAACAGCTGATAGATTAGTTGATGGTTTTTTAACAACTGCAGAAATGAGGGTGAAGACTCATAGGAAAACTGAAAAACCTTTGTTATTAAAAGATTGGTCTGATTTACTTGATGACTATATAAAATTAAATCGTTTTGAGATATTAAATAATAAAGGAGAAGTTAGTAAAAAAGATGCTGATAAAATAGCTAAAAAAGAATATGAAAAATATGGACCAATACAAGATAAAATATATCAATCTGACTATGATATGAGACTTGAAGAAGTGGATAAAGCTATTAAAAGAATAGAAGGAAAAAATGACACAGTACATTATTAATACACTAAAATATAATAATAATAATAATAATAATAATAATAATAAAATTTATGATAATAAATAATAATAGTAATAAAAATAATATTTAAATAAGTAAAAAAAGAAAGTATAATATATAAAACTTATTTTATTAATTATTTAATAATTTTTATTTTAATTAAAATAATAACTACATTTATAAATGGGCTATTTGTTGGCTAATTGTTATTATAATTTAATTTTATATGTGTTATACTATTTATGACAATTATAATAGTTATAATAGTTATTATGTTTATAATGGATGCAATTGATATATTTTCTAAAAAAATAACTTTATTAGTAATATTATCAGTAATATTACTATTTTAATGATACTTAATTTTTAACTATGTGATAATATGATTATACCTACGATTCCTACTCCTGATGAGCTTTTAGATAAAGGATTTAGAAGAGGAAAAAAAGCAGCAGATTTAGCACGAACATCTAAAATTCCAAGAAGGCTAAAATCCAAAAGAATAGAGGAAACACGTGTTACAACTGCTTGTCAAGTAATAAAAAGCAGATTAAAAATGATATTAGATCGTGTTCCTGATATCGAAACTCTTCCAGAATTCTATCAAGATTATATTGATATAACTGTGGGGATAGATGATATGAAGAAAGCTCTTGGGGCTTTAAACTGGGCTTTTGGAATTTTAACACAGCTTGAGAAAGATTATGCTGGCAGAATCAGAAGAGGAGCACCAGAAAGAGCTACTGAATTACAAAGACAAGCTTATGGAAGAATAGCTTCAGTAACAAATAAAATCAAAAAAGATCTTGATTTTTTAGATTTTGCAAAATCTAATCTTAGAAATATGCCTACAATTGATTTTGATGCTACTACAATTGTAATAGCTGGATTTCCTAATGTAGGTAAATCAACACTTCTTAGACAAATTACTGATGCAAGTCCAGAAGTAGCTAACTATCCTTTTACAACAAAAGGAATTCAAATAGGGCATCTTGAGAGAAATTGGAAAAGTATTCAAATAATTGATACTCCTGGACTTTTAGATCGTCCGATTCTTGATATGAATGAAATCGAATTAAATGCTATGGTAGCTCTTGAACATTTAGCTGATGCGATATTTTTCATTATTGATGCTTCTGAAACCTGTGGATATCCTATTGAAAGTCAATATAAATTATCAGAAGAAATAAAGAGAATATTTGATGTTCCAATGGTTTATTTATTTAATAAAATGGATATTTCTAATGTAAATAAAGAAATAGCTGAAAATTCTGAAGATGTTAGTTATTTAGATGAATATATTAATAAAATTGATGATTATTTGCTTATTTCTGCTTCTGAAGGTAAAGGAATAGAAGAAATAATAGCTAAATTAGAAACTGTAAAGAAAATAGAAAAAGAAACAGAACCAGAACTAGAACCCGGAACAAATGAAGAAATAGAAGAAGAAATGTATGATTAGTTTTAAATAAAGTATATTCTATTATTGTGGATTGTTATTTTATTGATTCTTATTTTATTTTTTATACTATTTTTATTTCATTTTTTTATTTTTTTATTTTTTCTTATTTTATTTGTAATAAATACATAATTATAATAATGTTAAAAAACAAAAGTATTATTTATAAATTTGTTTATAATTTTTTATTATTAGTAAAAATTTCTATTTGATTTGGTTTTAGTTTTGATAGAACTTTTTGATCAAACTTTTTTTAAAAGTTTGTTTTTATTTATATTAAAATTTAATTAAATTATAAAATTAGGAGAGTAAAATCATGGTTGAAAAAAGAACTCTTGAAAGGGGCATGGAAGAAAGTAAAGAAGCAGTAGATAAACAGATAGCTAAAGGAAAGAATGTTGCTGGAA
>JAISIQ010000149.1 GCA_031261945.1 Methanobrevibacter sp. | reverse complement strand
TATTTCTGAATTTTTATCACAATATTTTTTTTCAGGATATACTCTATTCAATACTCTTATTTATGGAATAATTTTAATAATAGCTATTTATTTTATAATTAAGCTATTTAAACACTATAATATCAACCCAATAGATTTAATATTTCCTTTAATTCCCTTTATATTCCTTGGATCTGGCATCAGAGCTCTTGTAGATAATGGTGTTTATCCTTATAGTTGGTTTTTAATAACTCCAGGGATTTATTTCATTATAGGGGGAATAGCTATTATCTCTCTAATCTTAGGAAAATATCTAGAAAAAAAGAGAAGTATTGAAAAGAGAAATATTGATTATAAAAAATTTATTTTCATAGTTGGGATGATTTTAGCTATTATCAACTTTATTAATATTCCTAAAATAAGTGGAATAGCTATTTTCCAAATATTGATTATATGGGGAGTTATTACTGGAATTATTGCAGTTATTGGAATATTTTGGAATAATTTTGAAATTTTTAAAGTTTTAAATGTCTTTAAATTCTTTAAAGTTTTTGGAAATAAAATTAATTTAAGTGTTTTATCTGCTCATATTTTTGATGCTACTACTACTTTTATAGCTGTTGATTTCTATGGTTATTGGGAACAACATGTAATTCCAAATTCTATTTATACTCTTTCTGGAACAGCTATTACAATGTTTCCATTGAAAATTATTGTTATTAGTGCTGTTTTATATGTTATTGATAAATATATTGATGATGAACTAATAGCTGGAACTTTAAAATTAGCTATTTTCATTTTAGGATTAGCTCCAGGAATTAGAAACTTTTTAACATTAGCTATTGGAATAGCTTAAATTTCAGGTTATTAATTTAATGAATTATATTATTATTAATATTATTATTAGTATTAATAATATTAGTAGTGATAATAGATTTAATAATAATAAAAATAGTAATAGCAATTATTGTAGTAGTAGTAGTAGTAGTAGTGATTAATAGTAATAATAGTAAGGGTAATAGTTAATAGTAATTGAATTGTGGTTATAATTATAATTGTGATAAAAATAACAATTTTATTAAATATATATTAATTGTAAAATATATTTTATTGAATATTATTTATGAATATTAATAAAAAGATTATAAATATAAATTATAATATAATTTATGATTAATAATTTATGATTATTTTATGATTATTATTAATAAAAATTATTATAATAAAGATTATTATAATAAAAAGAATTATAATATAAAAAATAATATTAATATTAATATCATAATTTTTAATAATTTATAATTTTTAATAATAAAAAATTGAGGAATGAAATTGGAAGCAAATAATTTAAAAATATCAAAAAAACATATGAACCTTCCAGAAAAGGTTAAGATTTTTGATACAACACTCCGTGATGGAGAACAAGCACCAGGAGTTGCTCTAACAACAGATGAGAAAATACAAATAGCTCAAAAGTTAGACCATCTTGGAGTTAGTACAATAGAATTTGGTTTCCCTGCAGTCTCAGAAGGAGAAAGGGAATCAGCACGACTTATTAATGATTTAGGAATTAATGCTAATTTGTGTGGTTTGGCTCGTGTTTTAAAAAATGATATTGATGCTTTGCTTGATTGTGATTTGAGTTATATGCACACATTCATTGGAACTTCTCCACTTCACAGAGATTTCAAATTAAAAATGGGTAAACAAGAAGTAATTGATAAAGCTATTACAGCTATTGAATATGCAAAAGATCATGGAATTACAGTTGAATTTTCAGCAGAAGATTCAACAAGAACAGAAGAAGACTACTTAATCGAAGTTTATAAAGCAGCTGAAGCAGCAGGTGCTGATGTTATTAATGTACCGGATACTGTTGGAGTTCTTGTACCAACAACAGCTAAACAGCTGATAACAAGTCTGAAAAAAGAATTAAATCTTCCAATAAGTGTTCATTTTCACAATGACTTTGGAGTAGCTGTAGCTAATTCTTTAGTAGCTATTGAAGCTGGAGCAGAACAAGCACATGTTACTGTAAATGGAATTGGTGAGAGAGGAGGTAATGCTTCTCTTGAAGAGCTAGTTATGACCTTAAAAATAGCTTATGGAATGGATCTTAATCTTGATACAACACAGCTATTTAATCTTTCAGAATTTGTAGCAAGGATTACTGGTATTAAAATGCCTCCAACAAAACCAATTGTTGGAGAAAATGCCTTTGCTCATGAATCAGGAATTCACGTCCATGGAGTTCTTGAAAATGCAGCTACTTATGAACCAATAGCTCCTGAACTTGTTGGACATAAAAGAAAAATAGCTCTTGGTAAGCACACTGGAGCAAATGCATTAAAAGCAAAGCTTGAAGAATATGACATTGAAATGAATGAAGATCAATTTAATCAAGTTATGAAACAAGTGAAAGCCCTTGGTGATAAAGGAAAATGTATTACCGATGCAGATTTAAAAGCCATAGCTATTACAATTCTTGGTAAAGCTAAAGAAGAAGCTATTAAATTATTAGGATTGTCTGTAATGACTGGAGAATCAGTTTCAGCAAGTGCAACTGTTAAATTATCCATAAACGGTAATACAAAAGAAACTTCCCACATTGGTGTAGGTCCAGTTGATGCTGCTTTAAACGCTATTCAAGATTTAGTAAAAGATACAACGGATATTGAACTTGAAGAATATAATATTGAAGCTATTACTGGAGGAACCGATGCATTAGCAGAAGTATTTGTTATAACATCAGATAAAGATGGAAATAAAGCAACTGGAAGAGCTACTCGTGAAGATGTTATTATGGCTAGTGTTGATGCTGTTTTAAACTCAATAAATAAAATTATTATGATTAAAGAAAGTTAAAAATAGTTAAAAATAGATACTATTAATGATAATAATAGTAATGATATATATTAAAAATATATATAAAAAAATGAAAATTGGAGGTTCTCGAAAATGTCAGAAGAAAGTATTATATACGTAGGTAATAAACCAGTGATGAATTATGTTCTCGCAGTAGTTACTCAAATGAACAATGGTGCAGAAGAAGTTACTATAAAAGCAAGGGGAAGAGCTATTAGCAGAGCCGTTGATGTTGCAGAGATTGTTAGAAATAGATTTGTACCAGACATTGATGTTGATAACATTGATATTTGTACAGAAGAAATTGTTGGAAACGATGGCCTTACAACTAATGTTTCTACAATTGAGATAAATCTTAAAAAAGATAGTTAAATAGCTATCTTACTATTTTTAATTAATAATAGCTACTACTTAAATAGCTACTACTCTAATAGCTATTACTTAATAGCTATTAATAACATATTATATATTATTTTTATACATTATTTTTAATAAAAAATCTTTATTTTTACTAAAATTTCAATAAGAATTTAAAATAAAATCTTTAAGTTTTTTAGAGATTTTTTCATGATAAGCAGCTATTTCTTTATATTCTTCTAAGTTTGTTTTAATTAAATTATATTTTTCTAATAAATCTTTATGTTCTTCTTCTAAATTAGAAAGATCTTCAGATTTAGAATTTAAATTTTCAATTTTACTTTGTAAATCATGAATTTGAACTTTTAAATTAGATATTTCTTCTTCTAATTTAGTTTTTTCTATGTTGATTTTTTCTTTTTCAAATTCAAGATTATTCATCATTTTTTTATAATCTTCGAGAATTTTATCAGAATTAAGTAAGTTTTCTTTAGTAATGTCTAGCTCTTTTTTAAGTGATTGATTTTCATTTTCTAATTTCTCAGAATTTTTAGATTCCTTTGCTTTTGCTTCTAAAATAGGCATCTTTTCTTCTAAATTAGCTATTGTATTTTTATAATTATATATTGTAGAATCATTTTCTTCTATTATAGATTTATATTTTTGATTAGATTCCTCTAATTCTTTTTTAGATTCTTGAAGTTTAGTTATTTGATCATCTACATCTTTAATTTCATCAAGATATGTAGATGAAAGAATTATTACTTCTTGATTATCTTCAAAAATATTATCTTCCTTTGACATTGTTATTTGTACTTGTTCAGTATGGTATTTCTTCTTTTTACCATTTTTAAGAGTTCTTGTATATTCTCTTGAATACTTTTTAACAATACCTTTTGCATAGTCCATATGAATTTCCTCT
>JAISIQ010000161.1 GCA_031261945.1 Methanobrevibacter sp. | reverse complement strand
CCTTCGCTAATGAGAATTTCTTCTACAGTTCCGTCCACTTCTGATTGGATATCATTTTCCATTTTCATAGCTTCAATAACTGCTAAAGTATCTCCTTTTTTAACTTTGTCACCAATGTTGACTTTAAGCTTTAATATCATTCCTTGCATTGTGGAGGTAACTCCTCCTTCAACAGGATTTGCAAAAGAGCTAGATTCTGCTTCTCCGATTTCCATATATCCTGTTGGCATTATACGGACATCAAAAACATCTCCGTCTACTTCTACGCTATATTCTGTAGGAATAGCTGATTGTTCTTCTTCCATAGCTACTGCTTTTGGAGGTTCTAATTTTTCTTCTTCGGCTTCGCCTTTTAAAAATTTAGTGCCAACTTGAGGATAAAGAGCAAGAGTGAGAATATCTTCTTCTTTCGTAATTATTCCTTCTTTTTCTCCTTCTTCTTTGTATTTTTCATATTGAGGGGCTAAATCATCTGCAGGTCTATGATTAATAGGTTTCTCATCACCAATAATCATTTTAGCTATTTTTGGATCAACAGGGGATGGGGGTTTACCATAATTCCCTTTCATATATTCTTTAACTTCATTAGAAACTAATTTATATCTTTCTCCACCTAATACATTCATAACTGCTTGAATTCCCACAATTTGACTTGTTGGAGTAACAAGTGGGGGATAACCCATGTCTTTTCTAACTTTAGGCATTTCATCTAATACATCTTGATATCTATCTAGTGCATTTTGTTCTTTTAGTTGTGAAACTAAGTTAGATAACATTCCTCCAGGAATCTGATAGATTAAAACATCAGTATCTAATTTTTCAGCTATTGGATCAAGAAGAGAAGCATATTTCTCTTTTATATCTTCAAAATATTTTTTAATATGATTTAAGAGCTTCAAATCAAGTTTAGTATCAAATTCAGTATTTTGTAATGCAGCTACAATACTTTCTGTTGGTGGTTGAGAAGTTCCTCCTGAAAGTGGTGAAATAGCTGTGTCTAAAATATCAACTCCTGCTTCACAAGCAACATAATAGCTAATTGGAGTCATTCCACTTGTACAATGTGAATGAAGATTTATAAGAAGATCTGTCTCTTCTTTTAATCTTTTTACAAGAGTATAAACATCTACAGGATATATTAAACCTGCCATATCTTTAATAGCTAATGAGTCACACTCTAATGCTTCTAATTCTTTAGCTAAATTAATAAAATCATCTAAGGTATGGGCAGGACTTGTAGTATAACTGATTGTTCCTTGAACATGAGCTCCTTGTTGTTTAGCTACTTTTATAGTTTTTTCCATATTTCTAACATCATTTAAAGCGTCAAAAACTCTAAATATGTCTACTCCGTTTTCATAGGACTTTTCTACGAATTTTTCTACTATGTCATCAGGATAATGTTTGTACCCTACTAAATTTTGCCCTCTGATTAACATTTGAAGTGGAGTTCTTGTTATTTTTTCTTTAAGACTTCTAAGTCGTTCCCAAGGATCTTCATTAAGATATCTAATACAAGTATCAAAAGTAGCCCCTCCCCATGCTTCAAGTGAGAAATAACCAACTTTGTCCATTTCTTCTGCAATCGGGACCATATCTCTGGTTCTCATTCTTGTAGCTAAAAGGGATTGATGAGCATCTCTCAAAGCAGTTTCAGTGATTTTTGTAACTTTCATAATATCCACTATCCTATTGATTTTTATAAAATATTTGTAATAATGACTTATTTCTATATTAATAAGTAGTTAATAAGTAGTTATAGATAATTATATCTAATTATTCATTATATCAGTTTAGTATAAATTTAACATATCATAGCAAGCATCATAGCAAGCTTTATAATAATATAACTCTCTAATTCATATAATCTATTATATAATAGATTATCTAATATATTATTTAATATATTTTTCATAATAATTATAATTTGTTTTAAGTATTAATAATATTTATCTATTTTTTATAAATTTTTAATAATAATTATTAATTAAAATTATTATTTTTATAAAAATAATATAAAATAATATTTTAATTTCTAAGATTATCTTATTAATATTATCAATATTATCATTAATATTATCAATGTTATTAATGATATTAATACTATTAATTTTATTAATTTATTATTAATTTATTATTAATTTCATCATTAATTTCTTTATTACTAATAAAAAGAGATAAAAACAGAAATATGAAAAGAAATACGAAAATAAGAGAATGAAAATAAGAATATAAAAAAAAGAATATAAAAAAATATGAATATAAAATAAGAAAAAAGATTTAATTTATAGCATATTAATATTAAATTTAATAATTATAGTTAATTATATTTATTATATTAACAGTATTAATAGTATTAATATATGTGTTTGTAAATATTATCGTTCTATTTTTCCTTCTATAAATTCATTAACTAAGTTATATGCTTCATCATCACTATATTGGATAGGAGGATGTTTCATAACATATGATGATATTGAAGTTAATTTCCCTCCAATATTTCTATCAATAGCTAATTTACAGCATCTAATTGCATCGATTACACAACCTGCTGAATTAGGAGAATCTTCAACACTTAGACGAAGCTCTATATTCATTGGAACATCACCGAAAGTACGACCTTCCATTCTAAGGAAACAAAGTTTGTTATCTTTTTGCCATGGGACATAATCGCTTGGTCCAATGTGTATATCATGAGG
>JAISIQ010000186.1 GCA_031261945.1 Methanobrevibacter sp. | reverse complement strand
GTTGGACCTACTACTACATGGTTTATGCCTTCTTGTGAATTTGGAACTTTAACAAAATATAATACATAAAAATTTTCAGGAAGTGTGAGTAATTTTTCTCTAATTATTTTTCCTCTTGTTTCTGTTTTATTATGATTTATATTTTTTATAACTCCAATAATAAATAATAAAGCCCCTATTCCAATAAATATCATTCCATAATATCTATTAGCTAAAATAATATCTAAAAATCCTATAAGTGCTATTAATAATCCTATAATTATGTATAAATCATGATAAGATCTATTTTCTATATTGGGATTGGGAACTAGATCCTGTTTATTTCTTTCAATGTGATTTTTCTGATCCTCTGAATCTGTAGAAATATTATTATTATTCTTATTGTTAATACTATTGCTAATATTACTAATATTGCTATTATTACTATTATCGCTATTGTTGGTATTGTTGGTATTGTTGGTATTGTTGGTGTTGTTGGTGTTGTTAATAGCATTATTATTATTCTTAAATTTATCTAAAAAAGACTTATCTGAATTTTTTGCTTCTTTTTCTCTTAATTTCTTCCTAATTTGTACTTCAACATCATCTAAATCAATATCATTATAATTTTCATTAAGATTTTTTGAAAATTCTTCTTTAATATGATTTCTTAATTTTCTTTCATAATTTTTAGGATTTTCATTGAATTTCTCTAAAGAAAAAGAAGTAGATGTTAGTTGATGAGATTCAGAAGAAAAGTTATCCTCTTGATTTGATTTATCACTACTTTCTATTTTTCTATCTTTTAAATTAGTTTCAATAGGATTGGAAGGATAAGTAGAAGTAGAACGTATAACAATATCTTCATTTAATCTTTCATTAACATAACGCAAACGACCATAACAACTTGAACACTCAAAATCATTGATTTGTTCATTAGCTTTAAGCCTATATTTGAGCCCACAACTGACACAATATATTAATTCAGAGTCGTCTTTATCCATTTTTTTAAGAGAATGAGAATGTGAAGGATATTCTTGAACTTTTTTTAAGTTTCCAGCGCATGTAGAGCATTCGTATCCTTCTATATTATCATTATCATCTATTTGATATTTAGCCCCACAATCTTCACATGCTACAACTTTCATAATATCATCAATAAAACCTGAAATTTCCAAATAATTAATAATAGTTAATAATATTTAGTTATTTTTAATTATATTTAATTTGTTATATAAATACATATTCATTTATATGATTTAAATATTATGCTTTAAAGAATATCTTAATAGGCTATTAAAATTAAGGGATAAAAAATATCATTAATATATAAAGTTAATATAAGAAAACCAGAAACATTATCAAAATAATTACCCAATATTGAATATACCCAATATTGAATATATAAACTAAAATATAAAATTTAGTTAAAATTTAGTTAATAATATTTTTATAAATACTATTTATTTCTTCTTCAATCTTATCCCAATTATATTTTTCTTCAATTAATTTTCTACCATTATTACCAAAGATTTTCATTAATTCTGTATCATTTAATAATTTTTTAAGTTTGTTAAAAAGATCAAATATCTCATATTTAGAAGAAAATCCAATATTATTATCAACCCAATTATGAATATGGTTATTCTCAGTTAAAATTAATGGTTTATAACAAGCCATAGCTTCTAAACCACTTGTAGTAAATGATTCATACTGAGAGGGCATTACAAAAATATCACAATCTACAAGAGCTTCTATCTTATCACTTTTAAACAAAGGCCCAGTGATTATAATATTTTTATGTAAATCTAATTTATTAATGATATCTTGAATATTAGCTAAAAAACCATCATCAGGACCAACAATCACTAATTTTATAGTTTCATTATCTTCCTTATTTTTATCATTATTACCATTATTAATATTATTAGTATTAGTATTAGTATTAATATTAGTATTGCCATTGCTGATGTTATTATTACTGTTACTATTATTATTAGTATTATTAGTAGTATTATCCTTATCAGAATAATCATCAATAGATTGACCCTCTAAAAGTAATTTAAAAGAATTTATTAATAAATCTAATCCTTTGATTTTATGAATTCTTCCAATGAATAAAATAATCTTTGAATTAGGAGAGATATTATATTTTTTTCTAAAATTTCCTTTATTAGGTAAGTTAGAATATTCTTTTAAGTTAACACCTAAAGGAACAATAGCTATTTTCTCTTCATCAATCCCCATTTTTAAATATTGTTTTTTTTCAACTTCTGTTAAAGCAAAAGCTTTAGATGCATCATGAAGAATATTAAATCCCCATAATTTATCAAATATTTTTTTAATTGATTCTTTTTGGAAAAATGGAAGAACAGATCCATGAGATTGGATTATATATGGAATTTTATATTTTTTAGCATAATGATGGGCTACAATAGCTAAAGAATGCCTATGCTCATGGATATGAATTATATCAAAATTTTTTATTTCTTTTTTTAATTTATAGGGTATAAAAATAGGAGTATCTATTAAAAAAGAATTTTTAAGTTTATTTGAGATATTTCTAAAATAATGAACATTTATTCCATCAATATTTACATTATATCTTCCATTAGAGTATTTTTCATTACTATGTCTTCCTTTAACATTGAAAATTTTACTATAAATTTCATTGTTATTTTCATTGTTATTTTCACTATTATTCTCACTATCATTAAATCTTAGCCTATTTTTACAGCTATCTGTTGTAAAAACAGATACATTATGTCCTTTCTCTACTTGTTTTTTAGCTATTTGATATGATGCATTAACTACTCCTCCAGCAGATAAACAAGGATAAAATGAAGAGACAATGTGTAAAATATTCATAAAAACCACTTTAATATAAGCAAATAAATAAGTATAGAACCCAATACATCTTATAAAGTTATGATGTGTATAATTATAATTATTAGTATGATTATTAGTATTATTTATTAGTATTATTATAATAATTATAATTTTACTATTATTACTACCATTAACATTAACTATTACAAATATTATTATTAATAATATTATTATAATTTATAATTATAATTATAATTTTTATAATATTAATAATTAATAATTAATTATCTACTAGCTATCTATCAGTTATTAATTATATTATATCTAAATATTATTCTAAATATTTAATATTTAAATCATATATGTTACATATGTTTAATAATCTAATATAAGCAACTCTAATATAACCATGAATAAAATATGAAATAATCTACATTTTAATAGAATATAATTTTAATTAAATACAATAAAATTAGATAAAATAAATAAATATAGAAATACTAAAACATATGGAGAATTAAATTGATATCAAAAATAGCTTCAAAAGATTTTTTAAAGAAAAATTCTTATTTAATATTCCTTATTATATTTTCTGTTACAATAACTACATTATCTATATACAATAATATGGTGCAAGAAATATTAGGACATTCTTATAGAGATATATATTTCTATTTAATAGAAGCTTTAAGATTTTCAGGAGTGGAAATAGGAGGATATTCCTATGTTAATCATTTATCTCCATTAATCCCCTTTTTAACATCTTTACTATTTAGACTTGGTTTTGTAAGTGAAGTAAGCATATTCTTTGTTAGTGGAATTTTTTATATAATAGGTGTTTTAGGAGTTTATTTCCTTCTAAAATTGAGATTTAACAAGATATTATCGACCTTTGGAGCTATTTTATTTGGAGGATTGTCTGTAACATTAATTTGGACGGCTAATGGAACCATCGATATACCAAGCACAGCATTGTCTATATTTGCATTATATTTCATGATTTTAGGAGTTTATAAAAATCAAAACTATTTTTATTTAGCTTTTCCTATTTTTTC